>JAHFPK010000011.1 GCA_023266715.1 Hyphomicrobiales bacterium
CGCAGTGCAAAGTGAATGAGGCCCATGCCGACGGTTGAATTGGTGAAGCGGTCAATGATGATGAAGCTGCCGAGATGGCGATTGTCTGTGTAGCTGGTAAAGGCGATGGGGCTGTCGAGTTCCAGATTGCACACGCCGATTTCATTCAGCGTGAGCGTCTTGGCCGCGACGTGTTCCATGGTGTTGACGTTGACCTTGTGTTTCAGGGAATCAAGCGTGCCCGGAACCTGGCGGTTGCCGGTCTTGATGATGTAGGGCCGGCCCGGCAGCATGGGCTCGTCACCCATCCACAACACTTCAACTTCGAACTGGTCCGACACTTCAATGGGGTCTGCGGCATTGCAGATCACATCGCCGCGGCTGATATCGATTTCGGTGGTGAGTGTGATCGTCAGCGATTGTCCGGCGATGCCGGACAGGAGATCGCCATTATGGGTTACGACGCGCTCGACAGTTGCTGTCTTGGCCGAGGGGAGAACCTTGATCTGATCGCCGGGGCGCACGGCACCGCTGACGATGGTGCCGGAAAACCCACGGAAATTCTGGTCCGGGCGGTTCACCCATTGCACGGGGAGGCGGAAGGGTTTCGTGGCCAGGTCATCGTCCACAGGCACGGTTTCAAGGTGGGCCATAAGGGTTGGACCGTGATACCAGGGCATGGCGGCGGAGTGCTCAACCACATTGTCACCGGCAAGAGCCGACAACGGAATACAGGTGATGTTGTCGGCGCCGATGCTTTTGGCAAAGGCGCGATAGTCGGCTTCAATATCTTCAAAAACTTTCTGATCATAGTTCATCAGGTCCATCTTGTTGATGGCGACAACGAGATGCCTGATACCGAGAAGCGTTGCGATGAAGGTGTGGCGACGGGTTTGGGTGAGAACGCCTTTGCGGGCGTCAATCAGGATGACGGCGAGATCGGCAGTGGAGGCGCCGGTTGCCATGTTGCGGGTGTATTGCTCGTGGCCCGGCGTATCGGCCACGATGAATTTGCGCTTGTTGGTGGTGAAAGCGCGATAGGCCACGTCAATGGTGATGCCCTGCTCGCGTTCGGCGGCGAGGCCATCCACGAGAAGAGCGAAATCGAGATTGCCGCCCTGGGTTCCCATCTTTTTGGAATCAGCCTCAAGCGCCAGGAGCTGATCTTCAAACAGCATCTTGGCTTCGTAGAGCAGCCTGCCGATCAGGGTGGATTTGCCATCATCAACGGAACCGCAGGTGATGAAGCGCAGGAGGTCCTTGTTCTCCTGGGTCTTCAGATAGGATTCAACATCGCCACCTTCGAATTCAATAAACCTGGACATCAGAAGTAACCTTCCTGCTTCTTCTTCTCCATGGAGGCGGCCTGGTCCTTGTCGATGACGCGGCCCTGGCGTTCGGAAGAAGTGGCCACCAGCATTTCCTCGATGATATCGAGAAGCGAGGTGGCGTTCGATTCAATGGCACCGGTCAAGGGATAGCAGCCAAGGGTGCGGAAGCGGATGTTGCGCATTTCGGGCTTCTCGCCGGGGTTCAGGCGCATGCGCTCATCATCCACCATGATCATCTGGCCATCGCGCCACACGATAGGTCGGGGGGCTGCGAAATAGAGCGGAACGATGGGGATATTTTCCATGTGGATATATTGCCAGATGTCGAGTTCGGTCCAGTTCGAGAGCGGGAAGACGCGGATCGATTCGCCCTTGTTCTTGCGGGCATTATAAAGGTTCCACAGTTCCGGGCGCTGGTTCTTGGGATCCCAGCGGTGCCTGGTATCGCGGAAAGAAAAAATGCGCTCTTTGGCGCGGGATTTTTCCTCGTCGCGGCGGGCGCCGCCGAAGGCTGCATCGAAGCCATACTTGTCGAGGGCCTGTTTCAGCCCATCAGTTTTCATGATCTGGGTGTGAAGGGCCGAACCGTGGTCAAAGGGGTTTACATCCTTCTCAATGCCATCAGGATTCACATAGATGATGAGATCAAGACCTAAGCGTTTTGCCGTTTCATCGCGGAGCGAAATCATGTCGCGGAATTTCCAGCGCGTATCCACATGCATCAGGGGAAAGGGTGGCTTTGCGGGATAGAAAGCCTTCATGGCGAGGTGCAGCATGACGGCAGAATCCTTGCCCACGGAATAGAGCATGACAGGCTTTTCGCATTCGGCGGCGACTTCGCGGATGATGTGGATGGATTCCGCTTCGAGGCGTTCGAGATGGGTCAATTTCCTAAGGGCTGGGGCCTGCTGCATTACGCTATCCTTGTTCGGGCGGGTTTATGGCGGTGTCTTTGCGCAAACGCAAGGCGGGACTTGTTGCGCAAAGGCGGGGAGGGACTTGCCCGCTGCTTGGCTTTGGGGCTAGTTCTTAGCAAGGGGAGCCGATGAAAAATCCATCACACAAAAAGCCGACAGCCAAGAAGGGAGTGCCAAGCCTTCCCTACCAGGAGCCGCATCTCGGCGCTTCGGCGCGGGGCAAGCTGTTGGAGGAAGCCATCGGACGCGAGGTGCGAGGGTTTCGTGAAAAACTCGGCATAACCATTTCGGAACTCGCCAAGGCGGCGGACATGTCGGCTGGCATGTTGTCGAAGATTGAAAATGGCGCTACTTCACCTTCGCTCAGTTCCCTGCAAGCGCTGAGCAAGGCCTTGCAGGTGCCTGTCACTTCCCTGTTTCGGGGCTTTGAAGAAATCAGGGATGCTTCTTTTGTGAAGGCGGGACAGGGCCTCACTATTGAACGGCGGGGCACGCGGGCTGGCCACCAGTACCAATTGCTGGGGCACAGTCCCCATGGACCGGTGATGGTCGAGCCCTATATGATCACGCTCACGGCGCAGTCGGACGTATTCCCTACTTTCCAGCATAGCGGGCTTGAGATGCTTTACATGCTGGAGGGCAATGTGGTGTACCGCCATGGGGACAAGACCTATGACATGTACCCCGGCGACACCCTGTTTTTTGATGCCGACGTGCCCCATGGGCCGGAAGAACTGAAAAAACTGCCGGCACGCTATTTGAGCGTTATCAGCTACCGTCGGGAAGACTGATTGACAAAGTAGCTACCGGTAGCTACATTTGGCGCATGAACATTTCTGTCAAAGAAGCCAAGAACCGTTTGTCCGAACTCCTGCATCTCGCCGAGGCTGGGGAAACGATCGTATTGACACGGCATGGCAAGCCGGTGGCTGATCTTACTCCCCACAAGGAAAAGAAGGGCGGGATCAACTGGCAGGCGCTGGCGGATTACAAGAAAGCGCATGGGATTGAAAGGATTGTCGATTTTATCCCTGCCGACTTTGATGACCCGCTTCCAGAGGATTTTTTGATCAAGCCGCTGCCTGACAAATTATGATCCTGCTTGATACCCATTTTGTCATCGAACTTATTGATGTGAGGCTTGGTGGGCGCGGCGAGCCGCATCCTCATCCTGCGCTGATGAATTTGCAGCAAGTCTTTGTCAGTGTTACCAGCTTGTGGGAAGTTGCTATCAAGTTTCGCCTCGGCAAACTTCCTTTGAGAACATCGGTTGAAGAGTGGCCGCAATTGTTTGCAACAGCGGAAATACAGCTTTTACCAATTGATGCAAAACATGTACTTGCGGATATTGGTCCAGAAATCAGGACAAATGATCCTTTCGATAGACTGCTTCTTGGCGTATGCGCGGCAGAAGGCATGAAGCTCCTGACCGTTGATCGGGAACTGGTTAACCATCCACTGGCGCAGCGCGGCTGATTTTACTCATTCCTGTTGTGAAAAAATAATTCCTACTAGTTGATATTGCAATTGGGCCCTGTTACAATCGCGCAACGCCATTGTAGAGAAGGTTTACCCCATGTGCGGGATTGTCGGACTTTACCTGAAGAACCCCAAGTTGAAGCCAAAACTAGGGAAAATGTTCAAACCCATGATCATCGAAATGACCAATCGGGGGCCCGATTCGGCGGGCGTTGCGATTTACCGCAACCCGGTAAAAAAAGCCCAGACGAAATTTTCCTTGGCCCACGATGATGCCAATTATGACTGGAAGAAAATTGATGTGGGGCTGGAGAGGGCTTTGAAGTGCGACTGCACGGTCAAGAAGATCGGCAATCATTGCATACTGGTAACGAATGCGAAGGAGCCTGCGGTTGTCTCTTGGCTCAAAGCGCATCACCCCGGCGTGCGCGTTGTGGGCTCCGGCCACACGATTGAGATTTTCAAGGAGGTGGGCCTGCCTGCCAATGTCTATGACAAGTTTGATCTGGATGAGGCGGCGGGCACACACATCATCGGCCATACGCGCATGGCAACGGAAAGTGCGGTGACCACGGCGGGATCGCATCCCTTTGCCACCGGTGCTGATCTCTGCCTTGTGCATAATGGTTCGCTGTCCAACCACAATCGCCTGCGCGAAAACCTCCGCAAGGAAGGCATGGATTTTCAGACGGAGAATGATACGGAAGTGGCTGCCGCCTATATGACGTGGAAACTTCGCGGCGGTGCCACACTCAAGGAAGCGCTGGAAGATGGCCTGCGTGATCTCGATGGCTTCTACACATTCCTCGTTGGAACGGCGGATGGCTTTGCCGTGGTGCGTGATCCCATTGCCTGCAAGCATGCGGTGATGGCGGAGACCGATGACTGGGTGGCGATGGCCACGGAATATCGCGCCATAGCGCATTTGCCCGGCGCTGATAATGCCAGGATTTGGGAACCGGAACCGACAATCGTTTATACTTGGGGCGGCCACGCATGAACGAGATCGATCTTCACAAGGTCGGTGTGCGGGGGATCAATTCCCATCTCCACAACCTGCCCAAGAACACAAATGAAAAGCATTGGATTATTCATAATCCCATGGGCCAGCATTCGATTGCCTGTGGAATCGATGCGCCTTTGCAGATTGATATCAGGGGTCATGTCGGATTTTATTGCGGCGGCATGAACAAGGATGCGGAGCTTACCATCCATGGCCATGCGGGCGTGGGGACTGCGGAAAACATGATGTCCGGCGTTGTTTGGGTGAAGGGCAATTCATCGGAATCAGCAGGGGCCACGGGCAATGGCGGACTGCTGGTGATTGATGGCGATGCCTCCTCGCGCTGCGGGATTTCCATGAAAGGTATTGATATTGTGGTGGGCGGTTCGGTTGGCCACATGTCGGCTTTCATGGCACAGCGCGGCAATCTGGTTGTGTGCGGGGATGCGGGCGATGCCTTGGGCGATTCCATTTATGAAGCGCGGCTCTATGTGAAGGGCAAGGTGGCAAGCCTTGGGGCCGATTGTATCGAGAAGGAAATGCACGCCGAACATCTGGCCGATCTTGAACGCTTGTTGAAGGCTGCCAAGCGCAAGGAGAAGCCTTCCGAATTCCGCCGCTACGGCTCGGCGCGCAAGCTTTACAATTTCAGCGTGGACCATGCCGATGCATATTGATTCTTGTTCGTCTTCTCCCGTGAAACGGGAGAAGAGGGGACCCGCCGTAAAGCGGCTGGGAGATGAGGGCGCTTTGCCCCATGCTTCGCCGTCACCTATCCCATTGCTGCGCAATGGGCCCCTTTCCTCTCCCGCAAGCGGGAGAGGACGTGCGCAATTGAAGGACCTCTAAATGGACAAGACACCCCCAACGCTGCCGCGCAAATCCGCAACCTTTGATGACTACACACTTTCCGAAATCCGCCGCGCGGCAATCACCGGTATTTATGACATTCGGGGCGGTGGCGCCAAGCGCAAGCTGCCGCATTTTGATGATCTGCTCTTTCTTGGCGCCTCCATCTCGCGCTATCCGCTTGAGGGCTACCGGGAAAAATGCGGCACCAATGTTGTGCTGGGCACGCGCCACGCGAAGAAACCAATTGAGCTTAAGATTCCCATCACCATTGCGGGCATGAGCTTTGGTTCGCTCTCGGCGCAGGCGAAGGAAGCGCTGGGCCGCGGCGCTACGATTGCAGGCACTTCCACGACGACGGGCGATGGCGGCATGACGCCGGAAGAGCGTGGCCAGTCCAAGACGCTGGTCTATCAGTATTTGCCGTCGCGTTACGGGATGAACCCGGATGATTTGCGCAAGGCCGATGCCATTGAAGTGGTGATTGGCCAGGGGGCAAAACCCGGCGGCGGCGGCATGTTGCTGGGGCAGAAAATTTCGGACCGTGTGGCCGCCATGCGTTGCCTGCCCAAGGGCATCGACCAGCGCTCGGCCTGCCGCCATCCCGATTGGACGGGGCCAGATGATCTTGAAATCAAGATCAATGAGCTGCGCGAAATCACCAATTGGGAAAAACCGATCTATGTGAAGATAGGCGGGGCGCGGCCTTATTATGATGTGGCGCTGGCGGTGAAGGCTGGAGCCGACGTCGTGGTGCTGGACGGCATGCAGGGTGGCACGGCGGCCACCCAGGAAGTGTTCATTGAGCATGTGGGCCAGCCGACGCTTGCCTGTATCCGTCCCGCAGTACGGGCGCTGCAGGAACTTGGCATGCACCGCAAGGTACAGCTTATTGTTTCAGGCGGCATCCGGAACGGGGCTGATGTGGCAAAAGCCCTGGCTTTGGGTGTGGATGCTGTCTCGATTGGTACGGCGGCCCTTGTAGCCCTTGGCGACAATGACCCGCATCTGGAGGCGGAATACAATGCGCTTGGCACCACGGCAGGCGCCTATGACGATTGGCATGAGGGGCGCGATCCTGCAGGCATCACCACGCAGGACCCGGGATTGGCCAAGCGCCTTGATCCCGTCAAAGCGGGACGCAGGCTTTCCAACTATCTGAAGGTCATGACGTTGGAGGCGCAAACCATTGCGCGGGCCAATGGCAAGTCCCATGTGCACAATCTTGAGCCGGAAGACCTGTGCGCGCTTACCATCGAAGCTGCGGCCATGGCGCAGGTCCCCCTTGCAGGAACGGACTGGATTCCGGGCAGGAGCGGGTATTAAGATGGTGTCTGCTTGAGGGGATCATCATGACATTGTCTGCACTGGTTATTTTCTTCGTGGCTGAATTTGTGTTCGCGGTCACGCCGGGACCCAGTGTTGCGGCCTTGGTTACCCGCGTCATCAGCCGGGCCTGGCGCAGTGTGTTGCCGTTTCTCGCGGCCATGTGGCTGGGTGAAATCATCTGGCTCACCTGTGCCGTTGCGGGCCTGAGCTACATCGCGCAATCTTTCCACTGGGCCTTTGTCGTCCTCAAATATCTGGGTGCGGCCTATCTGTTTTATCTCGCTTACAATATGTGGATGGCACGCGTTGATGAAAAAGAGGCCGTCCTGCCAAAAAGCGAAAAGCCCGCACGCATGTTTTTTACCGGCTTTGCGGTTACGCTTGGAAACCCCAAGCTCATGATTTTCTACGTCGCGTTCCTGCCGTCAATCATTGATCTGGCACTGGTGACACCTTTTATCTGGCTGGAACTGACACTGACCTTGGGTGTGGCCCTGATCGTAGGTGATTTTCTTTGGGTGCTGCTCGCAAGCCAAGCGCGGCGCTGGCTGAAAAGCCCGCGGGCCGTGGAGCTCGCCAATCGCATCAGCGCAACAGTTATGGGCGGAGCGGTAATGGCGATTGCAGCGGAATGAGATTTCAAAAAACAATAATCGGGAGTGAATGTTATGGCGGGTGAATTAGAGGCATATGCCAAGAAGAACAAAGTAAAATTCTTCTTGTTCAATTTTACCGATCTGTTTGGCACCCAGCGTGCAAAGCTGGTGCCAGCGGAAGCGGCAACAAAGATGCAGAAGGCAGGCGCAGGCTTTGCGGGCTTTGCCACTTGGCTTGATCAGACACCAGCACATCCGGACATTCTGGTGATGCCAGATCCCAGCATGATTATTCCGCTGCCATGGCGGCCCGATGTGGCCTGGGTGGCAGGCGATCCCTGGATGAGCGGCAAGCCCTTGGAACAGGCGCCCCGCTATGCGCTGAAAAAAGCGGTGGAGAAAACCGCCAAGAGCAATCTCAAGCTGATGGCAGGGGTTGAGCCGGAATTCTTTTTGATCAATGCGGATGGCACACAGATTTCCGATGGGCGGGATACGCAGGAAAAGCCTTGCTATGACCAGGCGGCAATCATGCGCCGTCTCGATGTGATCACTGAAATTACCACGACCATGATTCAATTGGGTTGGGGCACCTACCAGAACGATCATGAAGATGCCAATGGCCAATTTGAGATCAATTGGGACTTCAACGATGCGTTGACGACTGCCGACCAGCTCGCCTTTTTCAAATTCATGGTGAAATCCATTGCCGAGAAGCATGGGCTTCGCGCCACCTTCATGCCCAAGCCTTTTATCAATCTCACGGGCAGTGGTTGTCACGTTCATCTTTCCGTTTGGGACAATGCGCGCAAGAAAAATCTTTTCCATGATGACAAGGACGAGATGGGCCTGTCACCCATGGCCTATCACTTTCTGGGCGGGCTCATTCATCACGCGGAATCGCTGGTGGCGATTACCAACCCGACGGTGAACTCCTACAAGCGCATCAATGCGCCGCGCACGGTTTCGGGGGCCACGTGGTCTCCCAATACGGTGACTTTCGGCGGCAACAACCGCACGCACATGGTGCGCATTCCCGATGCGGGGCGCACTGAGTTCCGTTTGCCGGATAATGCGGCCAATCCCTATCTGATGCTGGCTTCCATCATGGCCGCGGGCATGCACGGCATTGAAGCAAAGATGGATCCGGGCAAGCGCCTTGACATCGACATGTATGCGGAAGGCCATACGGTCAAGAATGCCAAGAAGCTGCCGCTCAATCTGCTTGATGCCCTGCGCAATTTCGAGAAGGACACATACTTGCGGGAGGCTCTGGGGGCTGAAATCTCGTCAGCCTATCTCAAGCTGAAGCACAATGAGTGGAACCAATACTGCCGACACCTCACGCAATGGGAGCGCGACACGACGCTGGATTGTTAGACATCATCTCTCCATGGTCGCACTTGATGCGACCACCCAGACTTGGCCAAAGGGCTGGGTGGTCGGGTCAAGCCCGACCATGGAGGTAAAGAAAAGCCTGAAATGAAATACTCCGTCTTCTCACTTCTGAAAAGCACGCTGTCGGGTCACAAGAAGTGGCCTCCGGCATGGCGCGATCCCCAGCCAAAAAAGGATTATGACGTCATCATCATCGGGGGTGGCGGGCATGGGCTGGCGACCGCCTATTATCTGGCGAAAGTGCATGGCATCAGCAATGTGGCGGTGCTGGAAAAATCCTGGCTGGGATCCGGCAATGTCGGACGCAATACAACGATTATCCGCTCCAACTACATGCTGCCGGGCAATAATCCGTTTTACGAATGGTCGATGAAGCTGTGGGAAGGGCTGGAACAGGATTTCAATTTCAACGCCATGGTTTCCCAGCGCGGCGTTTTGAATCTCTGCCACAGCGATCCGCAGAGGGACGCGTTCGCGCGGCGTGGCAATGCCATGCGCATTGATGGGGTGGATGCGGAACTTCTTGATACGGAAGCCGTGCGCGACATGTATCCGTTCCTAGATTTCAACAATGCGCGCTTTCCGATCAAGGGCGGCATATTGCAACGGCGCGGCGGCACGGTGCGCCACGATGCGGTGGCCTGGGGCTATGCGCGCGGCGCGGATTCGCGCGGCGTTGACATCATCCAGAACTGCGAAGTGACAGGCATCAAGACGGTGAAGGGTAAAGTTGCCGGAGTGCAGACTAACAGAGGTTTCATCGGCTGCAAGAAGCTGGGCCTTGCGGCGGCAGGAAATTCTTCGGAAGTGGCCGCCATGGCGGGCCTGAAGTTGCCGATTGAAAGCCATGTTTTGCAGGCCTTCGTGTCGGAAGGATTGAAGCCTTATATCGACGGTGTTGTGACCTTTGGCGCCGGGCACTTCTATGTTTCGCAATCGGACAAGGGCGGGCTGGTTTTCGGGGGTGATATTGATGGTTACAATTCCTATGCGCGGCGCGGCAATCTGCCGATGGTTGAGCATGTAATTGAAGCGGGTGTTGCGATGATCCCCGGCCTTGCCCGGGTACGGGTGTTGCGCTCATGGGGCGGCGTCATGGATATGTCGATGGATGGGTCACCGATCATCGACAAGACTTCGATTGATGGGCTCTATCTCAATGCGGGCTGGTGCTATGGCGGCTTCAAGGCCACGCCGGCCTCGGGTTGGTGCTTTGCCCACACAATTGCAAATAACGAACCACACAAGCTGAATGCCGCCTATCGTTTGGATCGGTTTCGCAGGGGCTACATGATCGACGAAAAAGGGCAGGGCGCCACGCCCAATTTGCACTGATGGAAAGTATGAAACCATTGCAAGTAAGAGCCCTAATCCGCCCTTCGGGCACCTTCTCCCATGCAAGAGCACGGGAGAAGGTGGCCGACAGGCCGGATGAGGGCCCTTCGGCACCCACCTCGGGACGAGGGGTTTCTCTATGCGCATAAACTGCCCCCATTGCGGAACACGGCCCGTGGAAGAGTTCACCTTTAATGGCGACGCTTCCGTGCAAAGGCCAGCATCCAATGATCCCAAGACGATGGATCAGTGGTTTGACTATGTCTATCTGCGTGACAATCCAAAGGGCCGCTTTGATGAATATGTGCATCATTCAAGCGGCTGCCGCGCCTGGCTGGTGGTGACGCGCGATACGCAAACGCACGAAGTGTTTGGCGTTGTGACGGCGCGCGACCATGCGAAGAAGCGAGTGAAGGCATGACCGGGTTTCGCTTAGCCAAAGGCGGTTTGGTTGATCGTTCAACCGCGCTGAATTTCCAGTTTGATGGCAAAGTGTTCTCAGGCCTTGCGGGCGATACGCTGGCCTCCGCGTTGATTGCCAATGACGTGCATCTCATGGGGCGCTCGTTCAAATACCACAGGCCGCGGGGGGTCATTTCGGCTGGCAGTTCTGAACCCAATGCGCTGGTTGAACTGCGTGAGGGCCCGCGCAAGGAGGCGAATACGCGCGCAACAATGATTGAGCTTTATGATGGGCTGGTTGCCAAGAGCCAGAACCGTTGGCCTTCCCTTGATCTTGATGTCGGCGCTTTGAATTCGATTGTCTCGGCCATGTTTGTCGCGGGGTTCTATTACAAGACCTTCATGTGGCCCAAGAGTTTCTGGGAAAAAATCTATGAGCCGATTATCCGGAAGGCTGCTGGCTTGGGTGTCGCTTCCAAGGAAGCTGATCCCGACAAGTATGAAAAGGCCTATGCCCATTGCGATTTGATGGTGGTGGGCTCTGGCCCCACGGGCCTGATGGCAGCGCTTGCGGCGGCGCGTTCCGGTGCCCGCGTAATTCTCGCAGATGAAAGTGCAGCACTTGGCGGTTCGCTGCTTAATGAGAATGAAGAGATCGGCGGGCAATCGGGCGGCGACTGGGCGGCGGGTGTGATCGCCGAGCTAGCCTCCATGTCTAACGTTACGCTCATGCCGCGCACCACAATCTTTGGCTGGTATGACGACAACATATTTGGGGCCGTCGAGCGCGTGAACGACCATGTGCTGGAACCATCGCCTTATGAGCCGCGCCAGCGCTATTGGCGGATCATGGCAAAGCGCGCCGTGATGGCCGCGGGGGCGGAAGAGCGCCCCATCGTGTTCGGCGGCAATGATGTGCCGGGCGTGATGCTGGCTTTTGCGATGCGGACCTATGCCAACCGGTATGCCGCTGCGGCGGGCAAATCGGTTGTGGTCTTTACCAATAATAATTCGGGTTACCGCACGGCGCGGGACATGAAGGCTCATGGAGTTCATGTGGAGGCGATTATCGACTCGCGCAAGGAGTCTCTTGCGGATGCAAGTGGTGTTCGGGTTCTTCGCGGTGGCATGATTACCAACGTGACGGGTGGCAAGCGTGTGACTGGCGTTGAACTCGCCGACCATCGCGGCATTTCCTGTGATGCGGTTGCCATGTCTGGCGGCTGGAGCCCGATTGTAAATCTTATGTACCATCGCGGCGCGAAACCGAAATGGGATGAACGCATTGCCGGATTTGTGCCGACCAATGTTGGGGAGGCTTTTGTTGCCGCAGGTTCGGCCGCGGGCAAGATGCTGCTTTCGGAATGTCTTGCGGATGGGGCGCGGGCTGGCACGCTGAAGGGGAAGACGCCCGCCATTCCCAAATGCCGGGACGAGGCCTTTGCGGTGACGCCCCTGTGGTGGGTGAAGGGTTCTGCTGGCAAGGCCTTCGTGGATTATCAGAATGATTCAACGGCGAAGGACCTGCCCTTGGCGGCGCAGGAGGGCTACCGCGATATTGAGCTTGCCAAGCGTTATACCACGGCGGGGATGGCTACGGACCAGGGCAAGCTTGGCAATGTGAATGCGATTGCAATTCTTGCCGAAGCCACGGGCCGCACGATGGATCAGGTAGGAACAACGACATTCCGCCCTTATTACACGCCGGTATCATTTGGCGCGATTGCGGGACCCTTTGTGGGCCATCATTTCCAGCCGGTTCGGAAAACGCCTCTCCATGAATGGGCGGAAGAGCAAGGTGCGGTGTTTGTTGAAACCGGGTTGTGGATGCGTTCCTCGTGGTTTCCGCAGAAGCGCGAGGATTGGCTGGCCAGCGCCTCGCGGGAAGTCCTGGCAACACGCGAAAGGGTTGGCCTCTGCGATGTTTCAACCCTTGGCAAGATTGATGTGCAGGGAAATGACGCCGCGGAGTTTCTGAACCGGCTCTATTGCAATACGTTCAGCACGCTTGATGTGGGCAAGGCGCGCTATGGTCTGATGCTGCGCGAAGATGGTATCGTGTTTGACGATGGCACGACCTCGCGCTTGGCCGCCGATCATTTCCTGATGACAACAACCACGGCCAATGCGGCGCGAGTGATGTCGCATATGGAATTCTGCCATCAGGCCCATTGGCATGATCTCGACGTGCAGTATGTTTCGGTGACGGAACAATGGGCGCAGATGGCGATTGCCGGGCCGAAGGCGCGGACCACGCTGCAAAAAATTGTAGATGGCGCGACGCTGGATGATGCGAGCTTTCCTTATCTGGCAGCCAAGGAAATCAGCATTCTTGGTGGCATGACGGCACGGCTGTTCCGCATTTCATTTTCCGGCGAGCATGCCTATGAGCTTGCGGTGCCTGCGGACTATGGGAACATGGTGGCTCGCAGCATCATGCAGGCCGGGGAAGAGTTTGGCATCACGCCTTATGGCATTGAGGCACTTTCAATCATGCGCATTGAAAAGGGCCATGTGGCGGGCGGCGAATTGAATGGCACGACAACGGCCGGTGATCTCGGCCTTGGCAAAATGATGTCGTCCAAGAAGGATTATATCGGGCGCATGATGGCGGCGCGTGAAGGGCTCATGGACAAGAACCGCCAAAGCGTTGTGGGCATCAGGCCGTCTGATGCCAGGGATAAAATTCGCGCCGGCTCCCATCTCTTGAAAAAAGATGATGCGCCTTCGATGGCAGCGGACCAAGGTTATATTTCATCCGTTGCGTGGTCACCGATGCTGAACATGTGGCTGGGGTTGGCCTTGCTTGCAAATGGCCGGGAGCGCCATGGCGAAGTGGTGAAGATTTTCGATGGCGTCCGCAACATTCACATGTATGGCGTAATCTGCGATCCCATGCACTACGACAGGGAGAACAAGAAACTCCATGTCTGACCAATTCACCCGTATTTCGCCGCTTGCCGACATTGCCTTTCAAGGCCGCTTTGGTGCGGATCATGCCGCGCCCGGTGTCACGCTCTCGGTGCAGCATCCGGCAGCAATCGTGGCCGTCATTGCGCGGAAAGGTAAAGCCAAGGCTTTGGCGGAGGCTCTCCAGAACTGGCGGGGTGTACGCGCGCAATGGGCCGGGGCCGAGCAGTATTTCGTTCTGGACAAGCCCTTTGATGAGGTACGCAAAAAACTCGATGGCCTTGCCTCCTGTTCCGACCAAAGCCACGGCCGGGCGATCATCCGGATTGAGGGGCCGAAGGTGCGTCATGTCCTGTGCAAGGGCACACCGGTTGATTTGCATGAGAGTGAATTTGAAATTGACAGGAGCGCGCTTACGCAGATGGCCCATGTGGGCGTACATCTCACGCGTATTGGGAGGGATGCCTTCGAGCTTTCGGTGTTCCGCGGTTTCTCGGAAAGCTTCTGGGAATGGCTGACTGAACAATCGGAAGAGTTTGGCTATCAGGTGATTTGAAAACCCTCATGCTGAGGTGCGAGCGGACAAAGCCCTCGAGCCTCGAAGCATCTGTTTCCGCTCCCGCCAACCCTTCGCGGCTCTGCTTCGCAGAGCACCTCAGGGTGAGGCCGGTAATGTGTTGGCAAGTCTCGCCATTCTTTTGCAAGCCTCAGTGATTTGCTTTTCATCGACCGTCAGCGCTACGCGGACGTGGCCTGCGCCTCCAGCGCCGAAGCTTTCGCCGGGCATGGTGACGACGTTTTCCTCGGCCAGAAGCTTGCGGGCGAAGGCTTCGCCGGAAAGTCCGGTCTTGCGTACATCGACCATCACAAACATGCCGCCTTCGGGCATTCTTGCGGAAATATTTTTTGCACTTTTCAATCCTGCAACCAGGGCGCGGGCGCGGGTCTCGTAACTTCGTTTCATGGCGTCCACTTCGGGGAAGTGGTTAGCGAGGGCGAAAGCCGCGGCATCTTCGAGGAAGGCCTGCGAACCGAAGAGCATGGTTTCGGTCAGCGGCAGCGCGGCTTCGCAAAATTCTTCCGAGGCTGCAAGCCAGCCGCAGCGGAAGCCCGGCATGGCGTGGGATTTTGAAAGGGACGACACAACGATGGTGCGCTTTTCCAGGCGCGGTTCATCGAAGGGCGAGGCGAACACCGTGTTGCCATAGGTCATGGTGGCATAGACTTCATCGGAGATGATCCACAGGTCATGGCGCTCACAGACATCGCCAATCTGGGCAATGGCCTCGCGCGTAAGCACGGCCCCGGTGGGGTTGCTTGGCGTATTGAGCAAAAGGGCGCGGGATTTCGGCGTGATGGCGCGTTCGAGATCGGCCGCTTTCAGGTGGAAGCCATGGTCGGGGTCGACGGCCATTGGAACAGCCACGCCGCCTGCCGCTGCGATCACGCCTTCATAGGTCGCGTAATAGGGATCGGCCATCAGAACCTCATCGCCCAGCTCAACGGTCGCCTGCATGGCCACGAACAGTGCGGTCTGCGTGCCCGGCAAAAAAATGAACTGATGGGTGCTGATGGGGCGGCCGGTGCTTTTGGTGTATTGGGCCGAGAGGCTGTTGAGGAGTTCGGCTTCGCCGCGGCTGGTGGCATATTTGTAACGGCCAGCGCGCATCTGTGTGTTCACCACGTCCATGATGACGGCGGGCGGCGGAGCATCGGGCTCGCCGATGGAGAGAAAAATTAAATTCTCGCCTGCCGCTGCGCGGCGCTTGCCTTCAATATGCACAGCCCACTTATCGGAACCAAGGCCACTCAGTCTTTGGGTGATGGATGCGAATTTCATGGGGGCCTTCTAGCTGAGGACTTATGCATCGTCGAGGGATGGACCGACCGTGCCATCATGGGAGATATGCAAATAGGCTGCCTTTGAAAGTTCGAGAAAATCCGGCGCAGCAACGGCTAAAACCGGACAGGACTTTCCGTAAAGCGTTTCAGCAACGGCGGCCCCAATGGCCAGATTGATATCGGGCTGCACCAGAATAATTCCGGCTGGCGCAGTGCCAAGCCTGATGGCTTCGGCAAGGCCGCCGGGGGCGCTGCCGCTGCCACGGCTTTCCAGCATCATGAGGATTTTGCCCTTAAGGCCTGCGCCTTTTTGCGGGTGGTGAATATCGATGATGGTTCCGTGTCGTGGATCGAACGCACCCCAAAAGCTTAGGGGCTCATCAAGCAGAAGAACGGGGCCTTGTGCGATGCCGGGATGAAGCACGGTCATGTTTGTAACCACAGAGAGGAATCACGCCAGACTTCACCTCGCACGGCGCTTTCAACGCATTCCTTCAGGCTGCCGAAACACACCTCGACGCCTAGCATGCCCGGCGCGTAATAGGCCCATTTCGCCGCATTGGTCATGACACGGCCCTTCAGAGCCTGAACTTTCGGTGAATAGTAGGTGCAGACGTCAACGGGAATGGTGATGCCCGCGTCCTGCAATGTCTTGAGCCAACCCTTGGCCTTCAGCATTTCACGAATGCCGCGGCTGGTGGAAATGTATGCAGCGGTTTTCACTTTACGTCCAGCGAGCAATTTTATGAGTTCAGAAAATTCCGAAAGTGAAAAATGCGGTGTGCCCAGGGCTACCGCATCAAGCGGACCATCCCTAACGGTTGAAAGTTCACGGTGAGCGGCTTGCAAATGTTCAGCCGTGATTTCAATTTTCTCGCCGGTTTTGAAAACTGATTCCAGGGCGGGCGCTTCAGGTGTCACGCCTGTGACATGCAAGAGTTCGATGCCGCCAGAAGCTGCACCGGCGGCACATAGGGCTTTGAGTTGATCTCTGCCGGTTTCTTTGGGGAGGCTGGAAATGACTGGAATGCGGCGGCCCGCTTTGCGCCCGATGACATGACCCAAGAGATGAAAGAAAATATCCTGGCGCTTCCATTCATCGGGAATGCCTGCGCAGAGGAAATGAATGTCAGCCCTGCGGCTCTCGTCGGTGTGAAGGCCTGCAAAGGGTGCAAGGCCGGTGATGGCGCAGGCCACGTCGAGATAGTCGCCATATTTATTGGTGCGAGCCCCCACGACGGAATTGTAAAAAGCCACCGCATTGGATTCACCCACGGCGATGTGATCGCCGAATCTGGGACCGCCAGCGAGCTGATACGGTGCGCAGGTCCAGGTGGGTTTGCACCCGAGCTCAGCATAAAGCGTCATGAGCTTATGGGCGCCGCGCACCATTTCAGGATCGGAATATTCGGGCCTGAGGCCGCCATCATCGGGGCTTGCGACGCTGTTGTTGGTCCAGGTTGGTACGCTCAATTTTGCACTGTGCTCCAGAAGAAACCGCACGAAATCAAGATGTGACTGGCCGGTATAGAAGCAGGCATCGATATGGGCAAAGCTGATGGGGATCAAGCGGGGAGCCTGCATGATGCTGGCTGCCTGCTCCACCAGCTGCATGGCAAGCCGGTAGGCTTTGCCGTCACGCATTGGCCCCCTCGTTGGCGACGCGGCTGAGAGTGACATAGTCGGTCTTGCCGGACCCCAGCAAAGGAATTTCCTTCAGGTGCACGATGATTTTCGGAACCATAAGGTCCGAGGCGCCACGGCTTTTCAGTCCTTCGGAAATCGCCGTGCGCTCGGGCTGCGCGATGGTTGTGAACAGGATGAGCTGCTCGCCCTTTTTTTCGTCGGGAATGCCAACGACGGCAAAATTTTCACCGGGAAAGGCTTCCTGGAGTTTTGATTCAACGGCGGTGAGCGAGACCATTTCACCGGCAATTTTTGAAAAGCGCTTGGCGCGTCCCAGAATGGTGACAAAGCGATGCTCATCAACTTCCACAATGTCGCCGGTGTCGTACCAGCCGTCGGGCGGAGCCTCGATGACGCCGGGGTTATCGGCGCGCAAATAGCCCAGCATGACGTTGGGGCCCTTCACAAACAATCTGCCGCCGGAAGCAATGCCATCGACGGGTTCCAGGCGATAGTCGATGCGGTCCATCAGGCGTCCCACGCTGCCGGACCGGTTGTGCATGGGCGTATTGATTGCAATGACGGGTGAACACTCGGTTGCGCCATAGCCTTCCAGAATCCGGTGGCCAAATTTCTCCATCCAGACTTCGCGGGTTTCCGGTTTCACCCGTTCGGCGCCGGATACAATCAGGCGCATGCTGAAGAAATCATAAGGGTTGGCCGTTCGGGCATAGCCCATGAGGAACGTATCGGTGCCATAGAGCACGGTGGCATTCGTGTCGTAGCAAAGCTCCGGCACAATCTTGTAATGCAGCGGCGAGGGATAGAAGAAACTGTAAACGCCCGACAGAACCGGAAGCAGGGTTCCGCCCAACAGGCCAAAGGCATGAAACATGGGCATGGCGTTGAAAACAATGTCCTGGGCGCTGAAACCGATGCGCGCTGCGGCCTGCAAGCGGTTTGCATTGAGATTGCGGTGCGAAAGAACCACGCCCTTGGGCACGCCCTCGGAGCCAGAGGTAAAGAGCACGATTGCTGGGCTGTCCGGGTCCTTGTTGGCCTTTGCCAATCTGAGCGCGAGGCGGGGGAAAAACCTGGCGAAGAAGCCATAGAGCTTGTCGCCCATGCCGATGGCTTCGCGCACGTCTTCGAGATAGATGATGGCGCAACTCTTGGCGAGGATGGCAAGATCGTTTTCCATTTCTGCCGCCTCGATGAATTTGCGCGAGGTGACAATGGTTGTGACCTGCGCCGCAGTGCAGGCTGCAGACATGTTCACAGCACCGGTCGAGAAATTCAGCATTGCGGGCACGCGGCCAAAGGCCTGCAGGCCGAAGAGCGTGAGCAGGGCGCCAATGGCATTGGGCAGGAGGACGCCCACAAATTTTTGTTTTGGCGTGAGTTTCGCGATTTTGCGACCGAGAATGAAACTCCCCATGATCACGCGGTTATAGGCAATGGGCTCGCGCTGGATGTCTTCAACAATTTTGTGGTTGCCGCCATGGGTGGCGCGGGCATCGAGCAGGGATTCGAACAAGGTCTGCTCGGTGTTTGAGGTTGAGAACACCATGTCGGTCATGACATCATAGAGCTTGTCGGCCTGGTATTCACGGAGACGCGACCCACGCAATCCCTCAGGGGCGTTGAATTTCACCGGCGGCAGGAAGGTGATGGTAATTTTGGGAAACCAGCGCTGGCGGAGCTTGCCGCGCATGCTGGAGAATTTTGAAAATTGCGCCCCGTCAATGCGTACTGGCAGAACCTTGGCATCGGCCATCTGGGCAATGGCGCCGGGTCCTTCATAAACCTTCATCAGAGTGCCGGTGACGGTTATGCGGCCTTCCGGAAAGATCACAACGCGTTTACCTTTTTTCACGGCATCGACAAGGGTGCGGAGCGACAGGGGATTGCCGGGATCAATGGGGGCCAAATCAAAAAGGGCGAAGGCAGGCTTCACCCACCAGCGCTTCGCCATATAGGTATCAATTGCAAAGGTTGAACGGTCGGGAAGAAAGGCGGACAGCAGGGGGCCATCCAGGAAGGAGGTATGATTGGCAACGATCACCGCTCTGCGGCCAGCGGCCTTGTAATGTTCAAGGCCCTTCACTTCAACGCGGTAGAGAAGGCGGAACAGTTGCCTGGCAAAATTTGCCATCACTTCCTGGGGAAGAATAATGCAGCTCCAGATGGCCGCCACCGCATTGGCAAGACCGAGACACAGGAACAATCCCCGCGCCGTGATGTATCGCAAGAGGATGACAGAAATTACGGTGGCCGAAATCATGAAGATGGCGTTGATGACATTGTTGGCGGCAATGACGCGCGAGCGCTTGGGCGGCGAGGCGCGGGTTTGCATGATGGCATTCAGGGGCACGGCGTAGATGCCACCGAAGAAGGCTGTGAAAAACAGATCAAATGCCACACGCCAGCTTGGCCATTCAGCGAAGAATACGCCGGCGCCGTTAAGTTCACTACCTGCGAGCCTGGCATTCACCTGACCCGACGCAAAATAGAGATCAATGAGGAACAGCGTCATCATGATGGCGGCAACGGGCACATATTTTGCCGAGACTTCGCCCTTCAACAGGACATTGGTGAGGAGCGAGCCAGAGCCAATGCCAATGGTAAAGGTGGCAATGAAGGCATTGGCGACTACGTCATCGCCCAGCAAGACATCCTTGGTGAAAACCGGAAACTGAACGAGCAAAACTGTGCCCAGAAACCAGAACCACGAGGCCCCAATTACGGCCCAGAACACATCGTGGCGTTCGCGGGTGTAGCCCAGGAGCTTTCCTGTTTGGCGGAAGATGTTCCAGTCAATATCGAGATCGGGCGTGGTTGAGGAGGCCGCGGGCATGCGGGTTGCGGCATACCAGGCGATAAGAGAAAGGAAGATGAGTGTGCCCGAGAGAATTTGCCGCCCCTGTAGATTGATCACAAGGAAACCACCAAACATGGTGCCAAGCAAAATAGTGACGAAAGTTCCCATCTCGATCATGGCATTGCCGCCGATGACTTCTTCCCGTTTCAGGTATTGCGGCAGGATTCCGTATTTGATGGGACCGAAAAACGATGCGAGGGAACCGGCAAAAAACAGCACCATGAGATCGAGATAAGGATTATCCAGCCACAAGGCCCCGGCCCCAAAAATCATGGCGCCGATTTCTACAAGCTTCACGCGCCGGGCGATAAAGGCCTTGTCATACTTGTCGGCGAGTTGGCCGGCGATGGCCGAAAAGAGGAAATAGGGCAGGATGAAGAGGGCGGTGCCGGCCTGCACAAAAAGCGTGGCATTCCAGCCCTGGTTAATGGCGAGATCAAAGGTGATCAGGATGATAATGGCGTTGCGCAGGCCGTTATCGTTGAAGGCGCCGATGGCCTGGGCCACGAAGAGCGGCAGGAAGCGCCGGGTTGTGAGAAGTGAAAACTGGCTCGCGTCGCTCATAAGTTAAATCCTAGACTAAGAATTTGTTCTTTTATGTTCTCTTCGACTCACCCCTGCAATAGATGGCGGATCAGGCCGAAAGTATCCAGATGATTATTGCTGATGTAGTTAGTACCAGCGCGTTTCAGTTTGTTCAAACGGCCCGGATTCGTGCTGAAACCAATGAAATGAACTCCGTTTGAAAGGCCAGCCTCCACATCATTGAGATTATCGCCCACGTAGACAATGCGGTTCTTTGAAAGACCGGTTGAGGATATGGCGCGGGCCAGAATCTGGCGCTTGTGGCCGCCGCCTTCGGCACCAAAGGCATTGGTGGAGAACGGATTCCAGAAATCCACGGATTGCAGGCGAAATTTTGCAGCACTGAGGAGGTTTGCGGTGGCGATGCCCATTTGCAGACTGCCGCGAAGTTTGTTCAAGAGGTCACCGGCACCGGGGATAGCGATGGCTTCAATAACGCCACTTTCCAGGCGCAGTTTGAGAACGTCCAAATAATCGGTGACGATTTCGGCTCGCTCGCGGGCTGGAATGCCGTTACGCTGTAATATTTCTGCGATGATGTCTTCATCATTGCGAACGGCATAGGAATTCCAGTCGCGCGACAGGTTTTTCAAACCATAGCGTTGCTCAAAGGGAATAAAGAAGGCGTCTTCCTCAGCCGTGGTGAGTTCAAGCAGCACGCCATCGACATCAAAGATTACGGCTGCATCAGCCATTGACCATGGCGGGTGTCATCTCAATCAGGGTCGGGCCATCGGCCTTGAGTGCTGCCTTGATGGCAACCGCAAGCGCCTTAAGCGATGAAGGCTTTTCTGCGTGGCAGCCATAGGATTTGGCCAGCATCTGAAAATCAGGATTCCTCAGCGTTACAGCGTTGGGCTGAATGCCCTTGTTCACCATGTCATCGCGGATTTGGCCCAGTGAGTTGTTGTTCCACATAAGAATGATGAGTGGAAGCCGGTGTTCAACGGCAGTTCCCAATTCATTGATGGTAAATTGAATGCCGTAGTCGCCGATCACAGTGGCGACTGGGGTATCACTCTTTCCGAAGTGCGCGCCAATACCGGCAGGAAGCGCAAAGCCCAGCGTGCCGAAACCAACAGGATAAATCCATTTGCCACCCTGTTCCATCGGAAAATCCTCGTTGGCCGCGTAGGCGATCTGAGTCATATCCCAAGCAATGATCGTCTCGGGTGGCAGAGTCTCCCGAATAACAGCAAGCACGCTCTTGAGTTGATGGCGCAGATCGCTTTCATCCTCGGGCGCGTGCAATTTTCTGGCAGTGGTTTCTCCTCCCTGACGCGGCACATCCTTGGGCAATCGCGCGGCAATGGCGGACAGGGCCTCCTTTGCATCGGACAGGATGGCCAGTGAAGGAACATGGGGGCGGACGAGGCTCGACGGATCAATATCAATTCGGATCAGTTTGCCGCCAATTTCGATTTGCGAAGCGTCGATCCGGTAACCGTCCCAGAAGTCGGTTTCGGACAGTTCAGTGCCAACTGCTAGAACCACATCGCTTTGGGTTATGACTTTCTTTGCAGAATCCCGCGACAGCCGATAGCCTGCCGACAGTGGGTGCGACTCGGGGACGATGCCTTTTCCTGCGGTTGAGCTTAGGACCACGGCGCCAAGGGCTTCGGCAATCTTGATGGCTTCCTTCGACGCTTGGCGCGCGCCACCACCCAGTATCATGACAGGTCTCTTCGCACTGGAAAGCAACCTGACGGCCTCACCGATGTCGGCACTGCCGGCGTGTGGCCTGCTCGGCATTGGCCGGGCTTGCCAACCCGGACCAGCAGGCGCCTTTAGCAGGTCAACGGGAATCT
>JAHFPK010000012.1:0-20457 GCA_023266715.1 Hyphomicrobiales bacterium
GTCAACCGTTTCTTCGGCGTTGTCGGTTTTGCGCCAGAGTTTTCCGTTTCCGCAGGTGAAGTACCAGAGTTCTTCGACCGTGCGATGGCAAACCGCGATAGAAATCTTGCCCGCTGGCAAACTGAACTGCGCCATTGAGCCTCGAAGGGTTGTCGCAAGGAATCGAACTTCAGACCCATCAGGAGCGATGGCGTCTGGCTGTTTCCCAAGGTGGCGGGTGATGAAATCGTTTGCCATGGAAGGTCTCCGGCGTGGAGAAAATGGCGCGCCCTACGGGAGTCGAACCCGTCTTTACAACGTGAAAGGCTGTCGTCCTAACCGATAGACGAAGGGCGCGTTATTTTGGGCAAATTGTTATCGGAAAAGTCTTGCAACCCCGGATCAAGTCCGGGGCAAGCTTTTTCCGCAACGTGCCTGTCGCGCGGTTCTATAGAGAGGTTCGCCAGCCGTGGCAAGCCTTACAAAACATGGGCTGCATCTTCAATTTGGAGCGACGGAACACGCTTTGCACCCCATTCATCTATGGTTAAACGGCCAGCAAAATGAAGGGGCAACTTACGCTCGGTCAGGAGCACTTCGCCGAGTTCGGTTCCCATGGCGCGGAAGGCGATGGCCTTGATTCGGGTGCCGTCAGCAGACGCCAAAGTGCAGCGGATGTGATCGCTGCCCGCAGGGTCCGCATAGACCACCTTGTGGGCGGGAAAGGCAAACACCGGGGCCGGATGGGCCGAGCCATAGGGACCCGCCTGTTCCAGTAATTCAATGAGATCAAGGGTGGCGCCAGAGGCCGTTAGCGCCCCATCAATCAGAAGCGCATTTTCGGCGGCATTTGAAACAGCGGCGGCGAGTTTATCCTCCAGGAAATTTCTCAGATCTGCAAGCTTGGCAAGTTCAACGGTAAGACCTGCCGCCATGGAATGGCCACCGCCCTTGACGATTACGCCGGCCTCAAGAGCGGCACGGATGGCACTACCGATATCAACGCCATTTATGGAGCGGCCGGAGCCGCTGGCGAGACCGGCTTTCGCATTGCCGGCGAGAACAAAGCTCGGCAGTTGATAACGCTCCTTGAGACGTGCGGCAGCCAGGCCCACGACACCGGGATGCCAGCCGTCATTGGTCACCACAATAACCGAACTGCGGCGCTCTACTCCAAGAGCGGCCTCGGCCTGAATTGCGGCGGCATCAACAACGCGCATTTCGATGGATTGGCGTTGACGGTTGAGCTGTTCCAATTCCTGGGCCAGTTGGTTGGCCCTGCCCTTGTCGCGTGTGGTGAGAAGTTCGAGCGCCAAATCGGCATGACCGATGCGCCCGGCCGCATTGAGCCGCGGCCCCAATACAAAGCCCAGGGCATAAACATCGGGGCTGCGCTTGAGGCGGGCAATATCGCTCAACATGGCGAGCCCTAGGTTCTCGCGGCGAGACATGATCTTCAGGCCTTGGGTGACGTAAGCGCGGTTGAGGCCTTTCAAGGGAACGACATCACAGACGGTGGCAAGGGCCACGAGTTCCAGCCATTGCAACATGTTGGGTTCGGGCCGCGTTTCAGAGTACCAACCCTTGGCGCGCAGCAGTTTGTTGAGGGTGGCGATGAGGATCATCACTACGCCTGCGGCACAGAGATAACCAAAGCCCGACACATCATCTTGTCGGTTGGGGTTGATCACGGCATGAGCCTCGGGAAGAATTTCGCTCGCCTGATGATGGTCAACGATAATGGTTTCCATGCCGAGTTCTGCGGCGTGGGCCAGGGGATCATGGGCGAGCACGCCGCAATCCAAGGTGAGCAGCAAAGCGCAGCCCTGCTCTTTCAAAAGTTTTACCGCGTATTCGCTGGGGCCATAGCCTTCGGTCAAGCGGTCCGGCACATGGATGGTGGCATCCGAGCCCACGGCGCGGAGAAACAACTGGAAGATTGCGGCGGAGGAAACACCATCGACATCGTAGTCGCTGATGATTCCGATGCGGGTTTGGGCGGTGATGGCTTCAGCGAGACGTGTTGCCCCCTTCTCCATGTCTTTCAAGGCAGAGGGTTGCGGCATGAGGCTTCGGATTGTCGGGTTTAGAAACGCTTCAGCTTCCTCAAGACCAACACCGCGCGCCGCCATGACGCGGCCGAGGATTTCCGGCAGTTCGTGGCGCTCGGCAATGGCTTGAGCCAGGCGTTCATTTTCAAGGCGTGGCGTCCAGCGCCTGCCGCCTATTGAGCGCTCAACATCAAGAAAGTTGCGGCCCTTCACAGCCGCTCGATGCGGATGAGGCGCGGCTTCGACGCCACATGGCCATCTTTCTCAATTTGCGAGATCGCGGTGCGAATGGATGTCTCAACCGTATCGTGGGTGATCAGGATGAAAGTAGCAGTTGCACGTTGGGTTTCCTGCGCCTGACGCCCGCGCTGGACGATGCTTTCGATGGAGATTTTCTCGTCGGCGAGAATGCGCGCGATGGAGGCCACCGCACCTGGACGGTCGATCAGTTCAAGAGCCACATAGTAACCGCCCTCGTGAGCCTTTTTTGGCGCCTGTTTGTAAGGTTTGAGTTTCGCCGCCGGAACGCCGAAGGCAGGCCTTCGGTTGCCGCGCGCAATATCAACGACATCGGACAATACGGCCGAAGCGGTCGGGTGGGCGCCAGCACCCCTGCCCTCCAGCATCAGGTCGCCAACGAAATCGCCTTTCACGACGATGGCGTTGAAGACACCGTCCGTATCGGAAACGGGGGCACCTTTGGGAACGAGGGTGGGGTTAACGCGCTGCTCGATGCCTTCGTCATGGGCAATGGCGACACCAAGCAATTTTATCTTGTAGCCCATGTCGCTGGCATTGCGGATGTCATCCAAGGTGATGGCTTCAATGCCTTCGATCTCGATGGCGTCCAGATTGACCTCGGTGCCAAAGGCCAGCGAGGTCAGAACCGCCAGTTTGTGCGCCGTATCAAAGCCGCCAATGTCGAAGGTTGGGTCGGCTTCGGCGTAACCCAGGTTTTGAGCCTCTTTCAAAACTTCGGTGAAGGTCCGGCCTTCATTGGCCATTTTGGTGAGGATGTAATTGCAGGTGCCATTCATGATGCCGAAGAGCTTGGTGACGCGGTTGCCAATCAGCCCTTCGCGTAGCGTCTTAATGATGGGAATGCCGCCGGCCACCGAGGCTTCAAAATTGAGAGCAACGCCCTTGGCCTCGGCAAGCCGGGCGAGGGATGCTCCGTGATGGGCAAGGAGCGCCTTGTTGGCGGTAATGACATGCTTGCCTGCAGCAATTGCTGCTTCAACGGATGACTTTGCCGGGTCACCCTCGCCGCCCATCAACTCCACGAAGACATCGATATCGGGGGACTTGGCAAGGGCTACGGGATCGCTAAACCAGGTAAGGCCTGACAGATCGTGGCCGCGGTTCTTTGCCTTATTGCGCGCAGCAACCGCGGTAACCTTAATTGGAATCCCGGCGCGGTCGGCCAGCAGGCCCCCGTGCGTCCCGACGATATCCAGCACACCAACGCCCACGTTGCCGAGGCCAGCTATGCCGATGCGCAATTGGTTAGTCATATTATCCGCCGGGTCTTTCAAACTACCGCCAGATCACGATAACTTCAGGCTATTATTGGCCTGAAGTTATTAACATGATCGTCGTTCATATTCTGGCGCGTGACCGGACGGAAAACCGGAATCCAGTTTTCCTGATCACGCGCTAGGCTGTCTTATGCCTAGGCAGATATGATTTTGCAAGAAAGGCCATTTATTGTTGGCGTTCCAAGCCTGCGGCACTAAAATGGCGGGACGAAATGGGAAGACAAGACTGATGAGCGATTCCAGCCCCAAGAAGCCGGGCGACTTCAAACTGACGGATCCGGTTCAGCTCGCTCAGAACATGGCGCGGGTGTTCGAGCATGCGGCGCAAATTGCCAGGCAGATCGCAGAGCGTCCCGAGCTCGCAAAAAAGCAGGCGGAAACCCAGGTCACGCCGATTGACCAGGTCACCAAGACACTTGGCGCGGTGGCCAAGGCTTACATGGCCGAACCGCAGAAGCTGATGGAAGCGCAAGCTCAACTGTGGAACAGCTACAGCCAGCTTTGGCAAAATGCCTGGGCGAAGGCGCTTGGCACACCTACCCAGCCCATGGCAGCACCTGCGCGCAACGACAAGCGCTTCAAGGACAGGGACTGGCAGGAAAACACCGTATTTGATTTTCTCAAGCAGTTTTACCTGATCTCGGCCAATTGGGCGCAGGATTTCGTGAATAACGCCGATGGCCTTGATGAGCATACGCGCCAAAAGGCCAAGTTCTATGTCGAGCAAATAGCCAACGCGTTTTCACCCTCCAATTTTCCAATTTCCAATCCGGAAATCCTGCGCGCCACGTTGGCCAGCAACGGGGCGAACCTCATTGAAGGCCTGAAACATCTCGAACAGGACATGGCCTCGCCGGATGGACGTCTTCGCATCAAGCAAAGCGACATGACGGCCTTTGAAATCGGAAAGAACCTTGCCATGACGCCGGGCAAGGTTGTGTTCCGCAACGACACCTTTGAACTGATACAGTATTCCCCAGCGGTCCAGCGAACTTACGAGATCCCCCTCCTCATTGTTCCGCCGTGGATCAACAAGTTTTACATCCTTGACCTCAATCCCAAGAAGTCATTCGTGCGCTGGGCAACCGAGCAGGGCCTTACGGTGTTTGTCGTCTCCTGGGTGAATGCGGGTGAAAAGCAGGGGCGCAAGAGTTTCAGCGATTATATGAGAGAAGGCTTTCTGGAAGCTGTACAAGCCGTGCAGGACGCAACGGGGGCAGAGAAGATCAATACCATCGGCTATTGCATTGGCGGCACCCTGGTTGCGGCAGCGCTTGGCTACATGGCCGCCAAGAATGACAATCGCGTCAATGCCGCGACTTTTTTCACCACGCAGGTCGATTTCGAAAAGGCGGGAGATCTCCGCGTTTATGTTGATGACGAGCAGGTGAAGTGGATCGAACAGCGCATGGAGGAGAAGGGTTATCTCGCGGGATCGCGCATGGCCGATGCCTTCAACCTGCTGCGCTCCAACGACCTAATCTGGTCCTATGTGATCAACAACTACATGCTGGGCAAGGAGCCGATGCCGTTTGATCTGCTCTACTGGAACGCGGATTCCACCCGCATGCCGGCCGGGGTTCATTCCTTCTATTTGCGTGAATGTTATCTGGCCAACAAGCTGTCGCAGGGCAAGATGATCCTGGACGGGGTTCATATCGACCTCAAAAAGGTCAAGCAGCCAATCTATAATCTGGCGGCGCGCGAGGACCATATTGCTCCGTTGCCGTCGGTTTTCAAAGTTGGCGAGTTCATGGGCGGGGAGACCAAACTGGTCGTGTCGGGTTCGGGTCATATTGCCGGCGTGGTGAACCCGCCAGAGGCGAGAAAATACAAATACTGGTCCAATGATGCAGCCGCCGACACTCTGGAAAACTGGCTCAAGACTGCCAAGGAGCATGAGGGCTCCTGGTGGCCCGATTGGGCGGACTGGATAACCACCAGGTCTGGGGCAAAAATCTCCGCCCCTGCCCCCGGCGACGGCAAGCTTGAGCCCCTTGAAGACGCCCCCGGCTCCTATGTGCGCGTAAAATCAGAATAATTTCGATCACAAAAAAGTGGCCGAAGGAGACTCGCAATCTGCTTTTTAATACCTATCTAAAGAAAAGTAGCGAGCCTGTTTTCCCTCCCCCGCACAGTGATGGGCTTGCTCGGAAGGTCCGGATTCCCCTGCCCGGGCCTTCTCTTTTGTGAGGCAGAGACAAGAAAGGCCGGAGATTTTCCGGCCTTTTCATTTTGAATATGACGTGATTTATCGCTTCGAGAACTGGAAGCTGCGGCGAGCTTTTGCCTTGCCGTATTTCTTACGCTCAACAGCACGACTGTCACGGGTCAAGAAGCCACCCTTCTTAAGGGCTGGGCGAAGGTCTGGCTCAAAATAGGTAAGGGCGCGTGAAATGCCATGACGCACGGCACCAGCCTGACCCGACAGACCACCACCGACAACGGTGCACTCAACATCCATTTGCGTGGCGCGATTCACAGCAATCAAAGGCTGCTGAACAAGCATGCGGAGAACCGGGCGGGCGAAATAGGTTTCGATGACCTTGCCATTTACGGTCACTTTACCGGAGCCGCGCTTGAGCCAGACGCGAGCGATCGCATTCTTGCGACGGCCCGTGGCGTAGGCGCGGCCCTTGGCATCGACTTTCGGCTTGGCGGGAGCAGCGGCTGCAGTGGCATTGGCCGCAACGGCCATTCCCATGGCCTGGCCCAGGTTAGAAAGTGTAGTTTGTTCTGGCATGACCATCAGCCTCTCAGCACGTTCTTGGGGTTCATTGACTTGATGTCGAGCTTGACCGGGTTCTGGGCCTCATGGGGATGGGCCGGACCGCTGTAGATCCGTAGGTTAGTCATTTGCTGACGCTTGAGGGAAGCACCGGGAAGCATGCGCTTCACCGCCGCTTCAAGGACGCGCTCGGGGAACTTGCCATCAAGGATCTGATGCGCCTTGCGTTCCTTGATACCGCCGGGGAAACCGGTGTGCCAGTAATAGGTCTTGTCCTTCCGCTTGGCGCCGCTGAAGGCAATTTTCTCACAATTGATGACAATGACATTGTCGCCACAGTCCATGGAGGGTGTGAAGGTTGGCTTGTGCTTGCCGCGCAGGCGATTGGCAATGATGGTGGCCAGGCGGCCGACAACCAGACCTTCTGCGTCGATCAGCACCCAATTTTTCACGATGTCCTTGGCTTTCGCCGAGTAGGTATTCATGTCGATGACTCTTGGGTTATTGATGACAAATGAAAGGGCACAGGAACCCTGCGCCCGCTTCGGATTGCGCGGTTATTAGGGGGGCGAGACAGAAAAGTCAAGATTTACCCTGCTAAATTTGAATATTTTTGATGTGGTATTATGATACCAGAATATTATTGTTTTCCTCCAAATCAGTGAGGAATGCTGCTAATGATATGCACCGGACGTCCTTGGTAACAGAAGAATAGACCTCCGACCGGGGAGAAAAATGACGCGTTTTGCAGGCCTGTTAATCGTCTTTTGGTTTACGCTCTCTTTTGTTGAACAGACCTCCACGATTTCAGCAGCTGAAGCAATTACCAACTCGCAGGGTGTTGTTGCCATGGCACAGGGCTCACCGCCAAATTCAGTGGCCAGCGATCCCACGCTCGAGGAACCAAAACCTCCAGCGGACGTGGAAGACCTCACAGAACCGGACCCTAACCAGCCAACGGATGGTGAAACACCGCCGTCCGACGAGGTGAGCATTGGTGAAATTCCGGTCGTTCACATGGTTGAGCTTACGCTCGATACAGCGCAAAAGGCCGTTGACGCTTATGTGATTGTGAAAGACAAATACAAGGATGCGGATCTCGAGAACTTCGACAGCTTGCAGGAATTTGTTGACCGCGATCCGCTCGGTAAAGCCTTTGAAGCCGATATCAAGCTTGCGGGCTTTGCCAATGTGACAGACTGGAACCTGGCCATTACAACGGTAGGTGCGGCCTACTCAAACATCATTGATGATCAATCGAGCGACATCAAACAGCAGATTGAAGAAGTCCAGAAGGACGCCGAACTGGCACAGGACATGAAGGATAGGATTGTGGCTTCCCTTAACGCGCTCATCCCATCCGAGAACAATCGCAGCATTGTACAACAGCTGATTGATAATCCGGTCTACACCGAAAAACTCAAATTGCTGGAAACCGAAGAAGAATGAGTGAGTTGATTCTTCGTGAGCTGAATGGCGGCATATTGCGCCTCACGCTCAATGATCCCGGCACACGCAACAGCCTTTCTCAAATGATGATTGAGCAGCTGCAAACGGCTATGAGCAGCGCTGATGCACGCGTGATCATCCTTGCAGCCCATGGCCCGGCCTTCAGCTCCGGGCATAATCTCAAGGAAATTACTGTCCACCGGACGGATGCGGACAAGGGCCTCGGGTTTTTCAAAGGGTTGTTCGACGCATGCGCGGAGCTGATGCTTACCATCATGAATCACCCCTGCCCCGTCATTGCCGAAATTGATGGCACGGCAAGCGCTGCGGGCTGCCAGTTGGTGGCGAGTTGTGACTTGGCGATTGCTACGGACCGGTCTTCGTTTTGTACGCCGGGAGTAAACATCGGCCTCTTTTGTTCAACGCCAATGGTGGCGGTGTCACGGACGGTGACACGCAAGCATGCGATGGAAATGCTCCTCACGGGCGATGTTATTTCAGCGGCTGAAGCATTGCGCATGGGGTTGATCAACCGCGTTACCACACACAATGAACTCAAGACTGTGACGCAGGAGCTTGCTCAAAAGATTGCAACGAAATCTGGGACAGCACTGAAGATTGGCAAACAGGCCTTCAATCCACAGTTGGAAATGCCGGTTGAAGAGGCATATGCCTACATGGCCCAGATTATGGCCACAAATCTATTTGAGACCGACGCCCGCGAAGGCATTGAGGCCTTTATCCAGAAACGAAAGCCGAAGTGGGAACGCGATCTTTGAAACCACGGATAAATTTTGTAACCCTTGGTGTTCTCGACATGGCCGCGATGCGGGCGTTCTATGAGCGTCTGGGTCTCGTCGCCTCCAGTGCCAGCAATCCGAACGTCACGTTTTTTGACGCCAATGGAATTGTCTTGGCCCTATTTGGCTATAATGATCTGGCTGAAGATGCAGGTATCAAGGCAGGTCCAGTGCCCACATTTCGTGGCGTTGGCGTGGCCTGGAACGGGACAAGCGAAGAAGACGTTGACCACATTATGGCCCATGCAAAGGCTGCGGGGGCGACCATTGTCAAAAAGGCCAAGAAGGTTTTTTGGGGCGGTTATTCCGGTTATTTCGCAGACCCAGAGGGGCATCTGTGGGAGGTGGCCTATAACCCTTTCATGCCGCTCGACGCGCGTGGGCATATTCAACTGCCATGAACCATGACAGTTATCCGGCAGACTATATCCGTGAAATCTTAAACAGCGTTAAGGTGATTGCCCTGGTGGGCGCATCCGGCAACGTGGTGCGCCCGTCCTACTTCGTGCTGCAATATTTATTGAGCAAGGGCTATGACGTCATTCCGATCAACCCCGGGCTCGTTGGACAATCGTTACTGGGCAAAACGGTTTATGGATCTCTGAAGGAAGTTCCGCAAGCAATCGACATGGTTGATATCTTCAGGAATTCCAAAGCCGCCGGAACAATCGTTGATGAGGCATTGGCCTTAACTCCCAAACCATCAGTTATCTGGATGCAATTGTTCGTTCGCAATGATGAAGCGGCAATTCGCGCGGAGGCCGCGGGTCTGAAAGTCGTCATGAACCGTTGCTCCAAGATTGAGTACGGCAAGCTTTCCGGTGAATGGGCGTGGGTCGGCGGCAATTCTGGCATCATTTCCTCACGCAGGCAGCACATGCATGAGAGCGGGAAAATGCAGAGCTTGGGGCTTGGCGGAATATCACCCAAGAGATAGGCTAACTATATCTAGTACAGGAGAGTAGCATGACCGACAGGCCAGCAGGATTCGATACACTAGCCATTCACGCCGGCGCCGCTCCCGATCCCGCCACGGGCGCCAGGATTACTCCCATCTATCAAACCACCGCCTATGTTTTCAATGACGTGAAACACGCCGCAGATCTCTTTGCCCTCAGGGTTTTTGGGAACATTTATACGCGTATCATGAACCCGACGCAGGGTGTTCTCGAAGCCAAGATTGCGGCCCTTGAGGGTGGAACAGCGGCCTTGGCACTGGCCTCAGGCCATGCCGCGCAGATGGTAATTTTCCATACCATCATGCAGCCCGGCGATGAATTCGTGGCGGTGCGCCAGCTCTATGGAGGCTCCATCAACCAGTTCAACCATTCGTTTAAATCCTTCGGCTGGCATGTGGTGTGGGCCGATGCGGAGGACATGAATTCAATTGAGAAGGCCCTGTCGCCCAAGACGAAAGCGATTTTCATTGAATCCATCGCCAATCCAGGAGGCCGGATCACGGATATTGCGGCGGTTGCAAAAATCGCCAAGCGCGCCGGCGTTCCGCTCATTGTCGACAATACACTTGCCACGCCCTATTTGTGCAAACCCATCGAGCATGGCGCCAACATTGTGGTCCATTCCCTCACAAAGTTCATGGGAGGCCACGGCAATTCCATGGGCGGCGCCATTGTGGATGGCGGTAATTTTGACTGGTCAAAGGGCGGCAGATACCCGCTGCTGTCTGAGCCAAACGAGTCTTATCACGGCATAAAATTTTACGAGACTTTTGGCGGCATGGCCTTTGCGATTACCTGCCGCGTATTGGGCCTTCGTGATCTCGGTCCAGCCATTTCACCGCAAAACGCTTTTTATATTCTTACCGGCATGGAAACCCTAGGACTGCGCATGCAGCGCCATTGTGACAATGCGCTCAAGGTGGCGGAATGGCTTTCGCAGAATCCGAAAGTTGCCTGGGTGATCTATGCGGGCCTGCCGACTGATGCCCATCATGCGCTCCACAAGAAATATGCGCCGAAGGGGGCTGGTGCGGTGTTCACCTTTGGCCTCAAGGGTGGCTATGAGGCGGGTGTCAAGGTTGTGTCTTCGGTGAAACTGCTTTCACATCTTGCCAATGTCGGCGACACGCGTTCGCTGATCATTCACCCTGCGTCGACAACCCACAGCCAGCTCACGCCTGACCAACTGAAAAAGGCGGGGGCAGGACCCGACGTTGTGCGGCTTTCAATCGGCATTGAAGACGTGGCCGACATTATTGCAGATCTGGAACAGGCGATTGGATGATAAGTCGCTTGTGAAGATTCCAGATTGCAGCGGCCAGGACAATCATAGCACCCGCCTGATGAACGAGGGCAACCGCTAACTGCACGTGCAGGAGTAACGTCAGAACGCCAAGGCAGGCCTGGGTAAAAACCGCATAGGCTAAAATCATGGCTGATAGCGCGAAGCTCCGCCAAGCATGGATGAGTGTGGCGAGCAAAATGAAATAAGCTAGAAGACGGTGATCGAACTGCACGGTCATGGCGTTTTCGAAAAAATTTCGCCACCCCGGCGCCATTTGCAAAAGGCCCGAAGGAATCCATTGGCCATCCATTTTGGGCCAGGTTGCGTAGCCCTGCCCTGCATCAAGGCCCGCCACGAACCCACCGGCGGCAATTTGCAAAAGAATGAGCGCCACCAACGACAGTGCAAACCAGTCATCGGGAGATGAAGGAGAATGTCGCTGTGCATTTGTGCCAACGGCAACCCAAAGTATCGCTGCGAAAATTGAGGCGGCAAGTGCCAGGTGGGCGGCAAGACGATATTGGCTGACATCAATGCGGTCGATGAGGCCCGAGGAAACCATGTACCATCCCAACGCGCCTTGCAGGCCTCCGAGAACGAACAGGACGAGCAGCCTCGGCCAAAGCCTGTGCTCGATCTTGCGCGTGAGGGCGAAATAGAGCAGCGGAACAACAAAGGCTACCCCGATGAAGCGTCCGAGAAAGCGATGGGTCCATTCCCACCAATAGATAAATTTGAAATCGCCAAGCTCCATCCCTCTATTTTGAATCTGGTATTCGGGAATTAGCTGGTATTTTTCGAAGGCGGCCAACCAATCCGCCTCGTTCAAGGGGGGGATAGCCCCCAGCAAGGGCCGCCATTCCGTAATCGAAAGGCCGCTATCGGTGAGGCGGGTTGCGCCGCCAACAATGATCATGCAGAACACCAAGAAGGCTATGACATAGAGCCATAGGCGAACCTGTGGTGCTGCAGCCTGCGATGGGGTCAAGGGTTGTTCCATCACCGCCCAATACGGTGCTTGCCCATGGAGTTCAAGCGAACCGGCGTCGCACACTCAATTCTGAATAATATAGTGCAACTTGTTGAACTTGGAGCGAAATTGAGAGACTTCAGCGGCTAGGCCGGTTGAATCATTTGCCGTCAGGGCCTTCGAAATGAATTCTGCAAGTTGCCTCGTGTCTTTTTCCGCAACGCCCCATCTTACAATCTCGGGGGTTCCCAGGCGTATTCCATTCAGGTCGCCTGCAACCGGCGCAATCGGCAGACCAATTCCAGAGACCAGCAGATTTGCCTTGCGCAATTTTTTTGAGGCTGTTTGTCCACCCCCGAATTTTTCAGCCTGCAAGGCAAATTGGTGGGAGTTGGTCAGTCCGCCGCCGCCCGCGTGGACAGGAACTCCAATCCTGTCCAATTCCTGGGCCAAAGCCTTTGCCACGCGGACCATAGCTTTCGCGTAGTCTTGCCCGTGATCGCGCCAATCCAGCATTGTAAGTGCCAGTGCCGCCGATTTTGCCACATCAAAATTCGCGGTCATTCCGGGATAGGCGATCTGGTCGATGCGGCGAGCCAGAGCGGGGTCATTGGTGACAATCAGGCCGCCAGCGGGCCCACCCAGACTCTTATAGGTGCTCATCGTCATGAGGTGAGCACCTTCCAACAGGGGATTGGCCCACGCCCTGCCCGCAATCATGCCACAGAGATGAGCCGCATCGAACAGCAACTTGGCACCCAACTCATCGGCAATCGCCCTCGCTTCCTTCACGGGGTGCGGAAAGAGATTGAGGCTTCCGCCGATAGTAATGAGCCTGGGCTTCAGGCCAAGTGCAAGCTTGCGAAGGCCATCAAGATCAACAGTGAAATTCGCCGCATCAACGGGAGCTTCATGAATGTCCAAACCGTAAAGTCCGGCAGCGCCAGTCATATGATGGGTGACATGGCCGCCGATGCTTGCTGGCGGCACAACAATCCTGTCACCGGGCTTGCAGGTCGCCATAAAGGCGTAAAGATTTGCCATGGCCCCGGAGGCCACGCGGATTTCTGCATATTTGGCCTGGAAAATTTCGGCACAGAGTTCTGCCGTAATGACTTCAATTTGCTCTACGGCTTCCAGACCCATTTCGTATTTATCGCCGGGATAACCAAGTGAGGGACGCGAGCCCAGGTTTTCCGCCAGAAATGCTTCGGCGCGCGGGTTCATGACATTGCCGGCGGGATTGAGGTTGAAGCAATCGCGCTCATAAATCCTGCGGTTAAGCACGGTCAGCCGTGAAATTTCTTTTGCAATCGCATCGGCTGATTGATCAGACGCAGATTTGGCAAGATCCTGCACATAGTTTTCGCAAGGCTCAGGAACCCAGTCTCGGCGCGACAACGAAGGCATATATTTCTCTCCTGTGATTGGCCCGAAAGAACCAGATTGCGGGGCAAGTAGCAATGAGCTAGTGCAAATCCATGAAAATTCGCCAGCGCAAATTTATCGGGATCATGGCCACGATTGGATTTCTGGTCGTCTATTCGCTTATTGCCATGGCGATTGGCGGGCAATACGTTGTCGGCCAAGGACTGGCACTCGAGCTGCCGGCCTTCATTCTCTTAGGCGTTGGCTGGACGCCGGTTGCGATGGTTCTCATTCGCTGGATGTCAAAGCCAGATACGGAAAATTAGGCCACGTTCAATTGCCTGAAGCCATTCCACAGGGCAAAGGCGGAGCCGGACAAAAGCACATCGACATAACGCAGTTTCTGGAATCCGCCGGAAAGAGACAGCCGCGGCAAAGCGGTCAAATGGTCCTTATGACCGGAGAAGATCAGGCCTTTACGGGTCGTGACCGCCGCCTCATAACCTGCGTCCGCCGCAAGCTTGAAATCGCGAGAAGAGGCAGACGCGGCGTCACCATAGGGATAGGCAAAATACTTCGGAACCTTGCCAAGTTCTGCTGCGATACGACGGCCGGATTCTACCAGCTCGTAGGTCGCGTCGGCCTCGCTCAGCTGCGCCACGGCGTAGTGATTGATTGTGTGGGCGCCAATGGTGCAAAGCGGATCACTGGAGATTTCACGCAATTCGTCCCAAGTCATGGCTTCAGCGCGGCAGATTGCACGAAGATTGACACGGTTTGTGTCACAGAACTCCTTGATCCAGATACGCTGCTGCTTTTGTTCAAGTTGGCGTACGGGCCAATAGAGCTGAAGCCAGGCTGCTTTCTTTTGCATATCGCTCACGGTGTCAAAACGCGCCTTCAGTGACCCGATCTCGGCTCTTACTTTCGTATTGCCGGCAATCACTGCTTCCAATCCGCGCCACCAAAGTTCGCAGGTCCCATCCTGAATGGCCGAGCATGCAAATATGGTGAACGGACAATGGTGTTTCCTGAAAACCGGACGCGCATGCACGAGATTATCCCGGTAGGCATCATCAAGGGTGAAAACCACGAACGGCTTTTTTTCCGGATTGCTTCCCCGGATACGCTGTACGGCCTCATCCAAGGAAACGAAATCATACCCGCGCAATTTCACGAAGGATATTACGGAATCAAGAAATTCCGGCGTGACCTCAAGTCCCGAATTTGGCGCGAAGCCCATCTGATGGCCGCCGCCGGGGCGGACATGGTGCAACATGAAGATTGCCCCGAGACCACCGAATATGGGCCGCAGCGCCTGGGATGCCCCTGAATAATACAGCACTTCGAGGCTGGTTTTTAATATTGTGGTCTTTGCCATGGCATCGCAATCGATCAGCAAAAGGTCTGAAGTTGGGCAAGTGTAACGACTATATCTTGCCAACCACTTGATTATTTCGGGTTGAAGCAAATTATATGCCGGAACCAAATGGCAAAGTTACCCAAAGGTTAATTATAGTCACGGGTTAACGGCAAACGAGGGAGTTTAAGCTGATGCGTCCAGGCGAATTTCTTCAGATATCGATGGTTCAAATCTGGCGAATTGCACATTAGTGAGTTCGGATTCCAAATACGTTTTTGCGGCGTTGGCCGTGTCCCGGTGGCCTGAGCCCGGAGCCATAAGAAGTGCGGCCTGGCTTTTGCCAACCAGCATGGATCATGATTGGATTCAAGACGGTTCTGATGCGCACGACGCGGCAGAATTGGCTAATTGCAGTGTTCCGCCCCCTCGCAACGATATTCCAAAGCGTGCAATTTGGCACGGATCACTGGCAGCATTTTATTGGATGCTGCGGATGATGAGAGGCTTATTTGCAACGTCCGTCGCTTATTCAAAAAGTGCGTCAGATGCACGAAGCCTGGACGGAGGGGGACAGAAATGAAAGAAGGCTGGTCGGAGCGGCGGGATTCGAACCCGCGACCCCTATCCCCCCAGAATAGTGCGCTACCGGGCTGCGCTACGCTCCGACTAAGGGGGTAGTTAGCATCCTCCCTCGCAAAGCGAAAGTGCTGATTGTTGGTTTCGCTATTTAGGATTCTTGCTCAGTTAGAACGCCAATTAGGTCACCGCGCCTACCCGTCAGGCGTTGCGCCTGGAGGGCCTTGAGTGCGGTCCAAACTGCATCGGCGACGAGCGCCGCGAAGGCAAGCCCCAAGACACCAAAATTGGGTATGAGCAAAGCGGTTCCACCAATCAGCATCGCAACTGCCACCAGACATGAACCCGCCGTCTTAATTTGATATCCGGCAAGGGAAAGCAGGTGCTGATTCATGCCGCTTGCGGCGCGGAAGGTTTGGCCGATCATGAACAATACAAAAGGCCAATGGCCCACTTCATATTCAGCGCCAAACACCCTGAGCGCATATGTGCCAAATAGCAAAGCGCCTACGACACAGGCCAAAATCGCCCCAATGGCAACGCATTGGTGCGCAAGAGAATGGCCTGCACCAGCAAATCTTACGCCGACAAGATTAACCGCCAGCAGGAATGTTCGCCACAGAGACTTTATTCAGCTTAATCCAATTTTGATTGGAATACCGATAAACAAGCAAACTTTATTTTGCGCTGCGAAGACTCACTCAAATCCTAGAGGTAGGGTCTAGCAATTTCCTGGCATCGCCGAGGTCGCGCAGCGCTGCTTTAAGGGCATCAGCCTGCATATCCGAAAGCTTATGCACTATAACCGGTGCCTCCCCCACATTTCCTCCAGGACGTGCCAACGGGGCCCTACCAGGCGGCGGTGCTTTCGTGCCGAAACGGGGAGCAATTTGCGTCTGGCCCGGTTTTGGCACCCCGTCCAGTTCCATGTCCCGTTTGCGGGCAACAATTTCACCGCGGCCAATGCCGCTGACGTAGGCTACGCCTTCCTCTTTCAGAATGCGCTGAAGTCCGCGAATGGTGTAGCCCTCACTGTAGAGAAGGCTGCGAATACCCTTTAACAGGTCTAGGTCAGCGGGGCGGTAGTAGCGCCTGCCGCCTGCACGTTTCATAGGTTTTATCTGGGCAAAACGGGTTTCCCAAAAGCGCAGGACATGCTGCGGAACATCGAGCTCCTCGGCAGCTTCGCTGATTGTCCGGAATGCTTCAGGTGATTTTTCCAAGGACTATCTCCAGTTCGCCGCAAAGAGATACTCAATCATCTGTGCCAGGCTCAAGACCGTTTATGACATTCTTCATTACCTGACTCGGGCGAAACACCATAACCCGGCGCGGTGTAATAGGCACTTCTTCACCGGTTTTCGGATTGCGTCCGATGCGGCCTTTCTTGCTGCGCACCATGAATGTGCCAAAGGAAGAAAGCTTTACCGACGTTCCCTCAACCAAGGCAGTGGAAACCAGGTCCAAAACGGATTTCACCATCTCGGCTGATTCGGTGCGCGACAAACCAATATCCCGGTGCACTGCTTCACTTAAATCCGCACGTGTCAGAGTCTTGCTTGCCATGTGTTTCCCCTTGCAAGAGCTGGCGTAAGTTATGTCGGACAAACGATTGGGTCAATAGAAAATTATGACAACTCAAAGGCTTACGACTCATTCTAAAAGCGGGCCAGAACCGCTCCCCAGGTGAAGCCTCCGCCCATCGCTTCCATGAGCACGAGTTCACCCCGCTTGATGCGGCCATCCTTTACAGCGGCATCAAATGCCAGGGGAATTGAGGCGGCCGACGTATTGCCATGACGGTCGAGTGTCATCACAATCCGGTCTTCGGGAATACCAAGCTTTTTTGCAGTGCCTTCCAAAATACGGCGATTCGCCTGGTGAGGTACAAACCAATTTATATCCACGGGCTTCAGGCCGGCCTTGGTTATGGTTTCTTCCATGACAGCGGCGATGTTGGTTACGGCGTGCTTGAATACTTCACGGCCTTCCATGCGCAAGTGACCAACCGTCTTGGTTGTCGATGGGCCTCCATCAACATAGAGCTTGTCACAATAGCGGCCATCGGAATGAATATGGCAACCCAGAATGCCACGATCATCATTGGTGCCCACGCCCTTCGTAGCACCCACAACAACTGCGCCGGCGCCATCGCCAAAGAGCACGCAGGTGGTTCGATCATTCCAGTCAAGGATGCGCGAAAATGTTTCAGAGCCAATGACAAGAGCGCGTTGGGATTGGCCACCCTTGATAAAGTTATCGGCAATCGTCAGCCCATAGACAAAACCGGAGCATACGGCCTGCACATCAAAAGCCGCACCCCGCGTAATACCAAGATCGGCTTGCACCTGGGTGGCGGTTGCCGGAAAAGTTTTATCGGGTGTGGAGGTTGCCACAATGATGAGGTCGATGTCAGCGGGCTTGAGCTTGGCGTGCTCCAGGGCATTGCGTGCGGACTGCACGGCAAGGCTGCGTGTGGTTTCATCTTCTGCCGCAATATGGCGCGCCCTGATGCCGGTGCGCTCAACTATCCATTCATCCGTGGTATCAACAATTTTGCTAATATCAGCATTGGTCATGATCCGCTTCGGCAAGGCGGAGCCCACACCTTCAATTATTGACCTCACCATTACTCCACTCACTCTGCCACCTGCGTAACCGGCTCCATTATGGCATTCATTGCAGCGACATCTTCGGCAATCTTCTTAACCAAACCATTGCGCACCATTTCAATTGCCACGTCAATGGCAGTGGCAAAACCCAATTCATCGGTGCCACCATGGCTTTTCACCACAACCCCATTGAGGCCCGCAAATACCCCACCATTGTGCTTTCGCGGATCCATGCGGTCGCGCAGGGCATTGAAGGCACTACGGGCTAAAAGCGCTCCAAGCTTAGATACCCACGTGCGATTCAAGACGAGCTTGAGAAAGGTTGCAACCTGCTTGGCGGTACCTTCCGCTGCCTTGAGGGCGATATTGCCGGTGAAGCCTTCGGTCACGACGACGTCAACGGTGCCCTTGCCGATATCATCGCCTTCGACAAAACCCACATATTCCATGGGCAGGTTCATTTCACGCAGCAGCCTTGCGGCGTCCTTCACCTGTTCCAATCCCTTGATTTCTTCAACGCCTATATTCAACAGGCCAACGGTGGGGCGCGTCAGGCCAAACAGGCAGCGTGCCATGGCTTCACCCATAATGGCAAATTCTACCAACTGAGCAGCATCGGCACCAATTGTGGCTCCCACATCCAAAACAATGCTTTCCCCTCTCAGCGTGGGCCAGATTGCGGCAATGGCTGGCCTGGAGATGCCGGGCAAGGTTTTGAGTACAAACCGCGACATGGCCATCAGCGCGCCTGTATTGCCGGCGGATACGGCTGCCTGGGCTTCCCCGGTTCGCACTGCATCTATCGCCTGCCACATGCTGCTTTTGCCGCGTCCACGGCGCAGGGCCTGGCTTGGCTTTTCAGTCATGCTTACGGCTACGTCGGTGTGGCGAATTTCCGCTTTGGCCTTCAGCTTGGGGTGCTGCTCCAGCAGCGGGGCAATGACCAACCGGTCCCCAAACAGCAGGAATCGGTAAGTTGGATGACGGATAGCCGCAAGCTCGGCGCCGGGGATCACGATGTTAGGGCCTAAGTCGCCTCCCATTGCATCGAGTGCTATTGTCAAACTACTTGTCATTATTCCGCAATATCAGGTGCTTTGCCGAATTATTCGGCAGATGCAATAAAAAGTCACACGAGTCGTGAAAATAAAGGCAATCACCGAGGAAACAACACTTTATTTTTTCAGTTAATTTTTGCTCTTGTTTCCGGTTGGTTTCAGTTTGGAAAGTCCGATAAACGGCGAAACTTTTGCTGGTTCCAATTCTTCCCTGATTTCATTGAACACTTCACCTTCCTGCCGGGGATAAGGATCAAGTTCAAGAGCCAGGGTTTCTGCCAGTATTTCTCCCAAATCAACAATACCATGTTCAATCATATCGACATCTTCTTCAGGCGTTGGTCTTCCGGCACGCGGCGACAAGTAATAACGTTCAATGGCATATTCGAGCGTGGAGGTAAAAGGTTCCAGACTGATGACGGAAACCTGATCGACTTCGGCCTTCAGAGTTCCGGTAATTTTCAGGCCTCCGCCACGCCAAGGTACAATCTTCAACAGTCCAGCCAAGGAATGAAGCATTGGAAGGCCCAGGCGTTTTGCCAAGGCAACGCATTCCTTTTCGTCAGCAGCAATGCGTTCATGGCAACCGAGGGCCGGAACGCGGTCAACCTGAAGCGGACGGGAAAATTCATACACAACCTGTTTCACGGGAACTTCAACTCGCTCCGCAGAATCTGCTCTAAAGGAATAGTACCAAGAAGTTCTGCAGCGGCGGCAATGTAATTAACCATTGCTTCTTTTGCGACTTCTGGCGCCCCATCAGGATAGATGTTTCGGTTGACGGTCTCTTCCAGAACTCCAGGACCGGCCAAGAGGGCGTTATCGTAAGCGGTCACCCGGCCATAGTAGGATTCGGCAAGCTTTCTCACCCTTTTGCCTATTGTCGCGTCGCTCACGCCGAGTTCGCGCAATGAACGGTCCATGTCAGCAAAAAACGCATCGGTGAGGCGTTGGCGGACATCCTCAACACTCTCACCTTTCAGGCGATTCAGCATAAGAAAGAGATGCAGCACAATCATCTCGAAACGGCCATCTATTGTGTCGGCAACGCCCATCTTCTCATAAAACTGGGCATGCCGCGCGGCAGCCACAATTGCCCCGTAAAGGCGTTCCTCCCGTTTTTCGCGGCCCTTTAATAACCGACTTAGTATCATGGACTTGCCGTCATAGCCCGGCTCGGGCAAAAGACTGCCAAGTGAAAATTTTGAAGTGATGGAATTAATTTGCCTGCCATGACCAGAAAATACCTTGCACGCGCTCCTATGTGGCTGGTTGCAGCCTTCTTCGCAACCCTGATGGCGTCCTGCTCGCCCACTATAGATCACCATGGTTATCTGGCTAAACCCGGCGCCTTTGCCCAGATCTCAGAAGGCATGTCAAAAACCGAGGTTGAGGGCATTCTGGGTTCACCGTCCACCACCGCCAGCATCAATTTTCAGGGCGACAGTAACTACTATATCACCAGCGTGACCGAAAGCCGATCCTTTCTCAAACCCAAGGAAGTGAGCCGCGAAGTTATTGCGGTGCGTTTTGACAGAAGCGATCAGGTCACGAGCTTTGCCCAATATGGCCTTGAAGATGGACGAATCATCAATATCAACTCGCGCCAAACGCCAATTGTCGGGAATGAGCTTTCCATCCTGCAAGACATTTTCAAAGGCATTCTGGGTTCAAAACCTGGCTTCTAACGTGACATCCGCTTTATAGTTTTTTCCTGCAGG
>JAHFPK010000012.1:20467-22215 GCA_023266715.1 Hyphomicrobiales bacterium
TTAGAATTAGTGGCATGGAAGCAATTGATCATCAAAGGGTTATCGCAGAACTGGAACCGACCTTACGGGCATCTCTCCTAGCGAGAAATGACGGGCCAGCTCTTCTCAGGTTTGCCCTTCATACAGGCGCAATTTTCGCCGTTGGAACCATGATTGCGCTTCGCGTGCCTTTCTGGTTTGCTCTGCTGCCAGTTCAAGGCATCCTTATTGTCTTCCTTTTTACAGCGATGCATGAATGTATTCACGACACGGCCTTCAAGAGTTCATTTCACAACAAGACTGTTTCGGTTTTGTGCGGCTTCGTAATCATTAATCCACCGACCTGGTTTCGCTATTTTCATTTCGCCCACCATCGCCACACCCATGAACCGGGGCTTGATCCGGAATTGCAAAGCCCAAAGCCTCAAAACATTGCCGCCTATATGCGGCATGTTTCAGGACTTCCGCTGTGGTTTTCCAATATTCGAACGGTGCTGACAAACGCGATGGGGCGCAATGCTGATGCATTTGTGCCGCCCAAGGGGAAGGCGCGCGTTACATTCGAGGCACGCGTGATGCTTGCTGTTTATATTTTGATCGCTATGGCTTCGTTTCTTTGGGGGTCGTCACTCCTGATTTGGACGTGGATTGTGCCGGCAATCCTGGGCCAACCGTTCCTGAGACTCTTTCTTCTCGCCGAACACACAGCTTGCCCGCATGTTGAAAACATGTTCGAGAACACGCGCACGACTTTTACAACGACATTGGTGCGGCTGATTGCGTGGAACATGCCCTTCCATGCGGAACATCATGCGCTGCCGACGGTGCCTTTCCATAGGCTTCCGGAACTGCATGACGCGGTGCGCGAGCATCTGAAAACAACTGCCAACGGCTACGCTCGCTTCAACGGGGAGTTGGTGGCGGGATTTGAGTTCATGTCACGGCCTGCCAAAAGAGGCCTGCCACGCAGATAAAACCAAGCGTAAACGCAATTGTGCGGATATAGGGAACAGCGAGCCAATACACGATGGCATGAATAACGCGCAGCCAGAAAAAGGCCATGCATAGAAATGCCGTTGTGGAGTTTTCCTGGCCCGTGGCGTGAATGATTAAAACAAGGGCAGCAAAGGGCGCAAATGCTTCTACCGAATTGAGATAGGCCCGGTGGGCGCGCTGGCCCCAAAGCGGCAACGGACGCGGCGTTGGGTCTATATAATTTTGTGGCTTCAAAGGGCCATTGGTTTGAAGTTGCGACGCAATATAGGGAATCCACAGGGCCGCCGTCAGTATGGCAACATAGGCCAGATAGGTGAGTTCGGTTGTCATTGCATTCTCCTCAGGTTTTGATTCGCTCGCAGTTCAACGCTTAATTCCACTCAAGATAGCGCAACCAAGAGGCTTGCGGTAAAATTTAGCCCACTAAGATTATATTGGTCGTGGAGGCTCAGCGTTGCAAAACTGCTGCAACAATTGCTTCCGGTGCATCCTCCTGAACGAGGTGGCCTGCGCGAGGAACTCTAAAGAGTTGTCCATTCGCCATCAACTTTGCAAGCCTTTCGCCAATTGCTATCGGTATCCAGCGATCCTCTTCACCCCAAAGAATTTGCGTTGGGCAATCCAGCTTCCCATATTTTGGTTCAATTTCATCGGTGTATTTCTGATCCATCTGCGCGATCTGACGATAGAACGCGCGCTGCCCCAATTCCCCACGCCAGGGAGCTGAGTAAATCTCCAGGGCCTCGCTGCTTAAGCCCTTGAATGAAGCGCCC
>JAHFPK010000199.1 GCA_023266715.1 Hyphomicrobiales bacterium
TTGGGGTTCTGGGCTGTGACTTGGCCGGAGATGGACATAAATTACGCCGCACAGGGGCTCACACTCTCGTTGCTGCCATCAACTGGTTGGGACCCAGGATATTGATAACGCGTTTGAGATTATAGGCCAGCACATGCAGCGCCATTTCAGTGCCGACCCGTTTCAGCTTTTTCATTTGGAAGTGGGTTGCGCCCATCCATGACTTGATTGTTCCAAACGTATGCTCGACCGTTTCACCCCGCTGACGCATCTTCTCCGGGTGCTCGTCGAGGCGTTGCTGGACAGCTTCAAGAACATGCTCGTGCTCCCGGCGTGTAATCCGGCGTTCCTTACCGGTAGTGCAGCGATCCCTGATGGCACAGCTCCGGCAAGCATTGGTCCAATAGCGGCGCAGCGTCAGTCCTTTTTCTTCATTGGTGAAGTGGTGGACCAGGCGTTCGCCGGCAGGACAAAGATAAACATCTTCGCCCGGCAGATAGCGAAAGTCTTAGCTGACGAACAGGCCTTTGCCTTTGTTGACGAGCTCGATCACCCGAACCGGATTGTCTTCATCAACCCAGTCCTCAAGCATATCTGGAAACAGAGCGCTTTGCCCGCGATCAACGCCTTCAACAAAACGCTTCATCAAATCCTCCCGCAAGAGACAGAAGAATCATAGCATGAAACGCGTTTTCACACAGCCTCGACCCATTGCGGAAATTTGCCACAAGACTTGAGGAACGCGAATACGACTGATCGTGCTAACGAACCCGTCCCTTGATTGCATTTGCACGGGCACTATAGGTGATGCGGCCGTCGTCGTCAGGCGGCAGTCCAGTCCGGGCCTTCGCTTTCACCAGATCCACATCATGGGGGACCATGGTGGCGAAGGTCTTGGAGAATGCAAGTTGGGTGGTATCCCAGAAGTCTTCGAAATCGGCAAATGTGCGTTGCACGGTGATTTCAAGCAGTTCTACCGCATCGACACCCGCGCCGGTCCATAGCTGCCGTAAGTTAGGCAGGAGAGATGCGCTTGGGCTTGGCGGCATGGGTACCGTAACACCAAGGGCACGTAACTCTGTCACTATCAGCTCATAAGGCAGTCCCGCACCTGGAATATCCCAAGCATAGGCCGCCACCAAGCCGCCTGGCTTTACAACGCGTACCATCTCAGCAACGCCTTTGGCAGGTTCGGGCACGAAAAATATGACCAGCGCCATGATCGCGGCGTCGAGGCTGCTATCGGTAAATGGAAGTGCCAGGGCATCTCCGGTTTGGAAGTCAACGACGCCAGACGTATTTCTTTGGCGTGCAAAGACCAGCTGAGCCTCGGATGGGTCGATACCATGAACCCGTACAGGCCCGCAGCGTTCCACGATAAGTTCGGTAAATGCGCCATTGCCGCAACCCACATCAACCCAACTCAAGTCCCGTGCAGGCGCCAGCCAGTCGAGGAAGGTGGCGCCCGCAAGTCTGCTCCAGACACCCATCACACGCTCATAGGCGGCCCCATCGTCGAAGTGTATTTTCTGCTCGGTCATAGCTCGGCTCCCTCGTGTGGGAAGGCTCCCTGAAAAGCGCAGCTTGGCTGCGGGAGTATGGTGAACTAGTATTCCAGGGGCAGCAAGATCATTGCCATTATCCTAACTTAGACCTCAAGATAAAGTTGCAGAAGTTTCACTCATAACGGCAAAGCAGGCATGTCTATGGTCTTTTAGCTAAAGCCGAAACTTCATGCGTTATGCGAAACATGGGGTGTACCGTGGAAACTCCAACTTTTGTTATCTTGAACGACGGCCGGAGAATTGAGGTTCGGACAGCAGGTCCCGAAGATGGTGAGGTATTACTGTTTCATCACGGAACTCCAGGTGCGGGGTTACCCTTTTGGCCGATGGTGGAGTCGGCGGCGGCAAGGGGACTGCGAACGGTTATGTACTCTCGACCGGGGTACGGGAATTCCACTGTTCATCTTAATCGGAAGATAGCCGATGCAGCTTCGGATGTTGCGGCCGTCATCGATTCTTTAGGAGTGCAGACATTCCGGACGGTCGGTTGGTCAGGCGGTGGGCCACACGCCCTGGCATGTGCCGCAATTTTGCCAGATCGGTGTTTAGCAACGATTACAATTGGCAGCATCGCGCCCTATCCGGCAGATGGAATTGATTGGTTTGCCGGCATGGCTGACGAAAACGTGACGGAGTTCAAACTCGCTCTTGAAGGGGAGAGAGCATTGGTACCAGTGCTCAATGCATCGGCTGAGGCCATAGCACGCATGCAGTCCACCGATCTTCCCGAAGCGCTCGGCGGCCTCTTGTCGGAGGTTGACAAACCTTTCGCGGCTGGTGAATTCGCCGAATGGTTTTCGGAGACATTTCGAGTTGGGTTTGCGCACGGTATAGCAGGAAGCCGAGACGACGAATTAGCACTGACCAGAGATTGGGGCTTTCACGTGGCTGACGCACGTTTCGTCGTCATCTGGCATGGCGCACAAGATCGTTTTGTTCCGCTAGCCCACGGCCGCTGGCTTGCTGACCATATTCCTGGAGCACGCCGCCGACTGTTCGACGACGAAGGGCACTTGTCCATCATAGGCAGAATGTTGGACCGAGTGCTTGATGACTTGCTGGATCCTGCCTTTATACCCAATCACTAAGCAGGGGGAATCCTCAGTATAACTCGGAGATGGAGACGACTGTTTTTCCATAGCCCGCAGGAAGATTTCTGCTCTTGGCCGAGGCTGTGTGGAAACGTCAATAGAATCGCAATTTGTACCAAGACTAAGGAATTTCAGAAAATTGCTGTTTGCTAAGGCGTTGATTTCATTGAGGCTGAAATTTCGGTTGCTGGGCCAAAATCATGATTCAAACAGTTCGCCAACATTTTCACACAGCCTCGACCAGAAGCGGAAGTTTCAATTACGCGTCGTTATTGAGTTTCCCTTGCAAGGCGGCGTTCCAAGCCGCGTGACCACCGCGTAAGAGGATAGCAGATGAAGAAATACATCAACGCTACCAGGCCGAAGATTACAAACGGCTGGAATGTGGCATTGGTCAGAATTTGTGCGGTCTTTGTCAACTCATGATAACCCACGATTGAAGCCAATGCCGTGCTTTTGACAAGCTGCACCAGGAAGCCAACGGTAGGTGGAATGGCCATACGGGTGGCTTGCGGCAGGATGACCAGACGCAATTGTGCCAGGTAATGCAAACCGAGGCTGGCACTGCCATCCCATTGGCCACGGGGAAGTGCTTCTACAGAGCCTCGCCAGATGTCAGTGAGAAAGGCGCTTGAATAAAGCGTGAGGCAAACCGTTGCGGCCAGCCATGCCGAAACGTCAATGTTCAACAATGGAAGGCCGAAATAAACCAGAAACAACTGCATGAGCAGAGGCGTGCTTTGGAATAGTTCGACATAGAGCTTTACGGCAAGCCTCGCCTTCTTATACCGCCCCAGACCGATGACCAGCAGAATGAGCGCAACAATTCCGCCACCCAGAAATGCGATGGCTGACAGCAGCAATGTCCATGGAACGGCCAGCAGCAAGTTGCGCACAATATCCCACAAGGTAAATTCATTCATCGCACACGTCCGGCAAATAACCCGCGCCCGGCAAACGCAAGCAGTCGGCGCAACGCAATGGCGAGGAGGAGATAGATTATGGTAACGACCAGATAGGTTTCAAAGCTGCGGAAACTTCGCGACTGGATAAAGTCGGCTACATGGGTGAGATCAACCACCGCGATTTGTGAAACCACAGCGGACTCAAGCATGGTAATGGTGATTTGCCCTACAAGGGCGGGATACACATTCGCTAATGCTTGCGGCAAGACGATCAAGCCAAATATTGGTAATGGGCGAAGCCCTAGGCTCCTTGCCGCTTCGCTTTGCGCTATAGGAACGCCTTCAAGACCGGCGCGCATGATTTCGATAGCATATGCGGCCAGATTGATTGTCATAGCCAGTGCTGCAGCGGCAAGTGCGCTGAGACGCAAGCCAAGACTTGGGAGCCCAAAGAAAAAGAAGAACATTTGGACAATGAACGGGGTATTGCGGATCAACTCCACATAACCTGCCACCAGCTTGCGGAGCCATTGGTTCTTGCTGCGCATGGCCGCCGCTCCAGCAATGCCGATGCTTATGCCAAACAGCGAAGCGAAGGCGGTCAACCCGAGAGTGACCGCCGTTCCTTCGAGAAAAAAGCCCAGATATTGAAGCAATGCTCCGAAATCGAGCCGATAGGTCATAAGTTTATCAGAGTTCTGGCGGTAGCGGGATGAACAACCACTTCTTCGAAATGGCGTCTAATGTCCCATCCTTCTTCATTGTGGCTAGTATTTCGTCGATCTTGGCCAATAGGCGATCCTCGCCCTTGTTGATGGCCATGGCAGAGGGCGAGTTCAGCAACTGAAACTTTGATTCAGGTTCAATGTCAGGATGCTTGGCGAGCACCGCGGCACCGACGTCATTGCCAACTACCATCAATTGGACCTGGCCAGAAAGAAAAGCCGAAATCACGCCATTGTAATCATTGAAACGTTGGATGTCGGTGTCCTTGGGAGCAACTTCGGTAAGGGACGTATCTTCAAGTGTGCCCCGATTGACGGCAACTGACTTGCCGGCAAGATCAGCGGCCGTTTTCACGGCAAGCGCCTTCGGACCCATCACATCAATGGAATAGGGTGCATAAGGAGCGGTAAATGCCACAACCTTCTTACGCTCGTCGCTCACACCAACACTCACCAAGAGATTAAGTTTGTGTTCGGTCAGTGAGGGAATGCGATTTTGGCCCGTTATGCCAGTCAATTCAGGCTTGACGCCAAGTCCTTTGGCCAAGGCGTTTATCACATCGATGTCATAGCCCTGCGAGACAAGATCAGTACCTGCAGAGGAAAAAGGCGGAAAATCTTCGAAAATTCCGACTTTCAAAACACCTGCCTTGGCAATGTCGTCGAGTTCATCGGCCTGTGCAAATGTTGCGCCTGTGAATTGAATGCCAATGGCGAGGGCCATCGTAAGCAATAGCCGTCGAGATAGTAACGTGTTCATGAGTTCCTCCCCAATATTATGTATTTCGTGGATACCGGCAAATGTCAAAATCTAGACTTTGCCCGCAGCAACGCAGAATAGAGCCAACGGAGACGACGAAACGTCGCTTTTTGGTTAAGCTCAGCATGTACCACCTTCTATCGATATGCAAATGCCGAATATCGGTTTGGCGCTCATCGATGTGAGCTTCCCTGTTTTTAGACATTGAGGGGAAAAATGCCCGGAATGCGTATTGCGCTGCAAAGTACCGATCGTTCACTAGGGCACTGGGTCACTATAAACCCTACGCCGGAAAGGAGAAACCCTGCTTCGTTATGCCTGATTAGGCCGTGAACTCATAAATCTGTAAATCCCCTTCGGCCCACAGAGGACCGCGCCGTTCCATCCAGCGCGCAACTTCATTGGCGCCGAGTTCCTGCAACCACGGCATATCGACTAGCAT
>JAHFPK010000200.1 GCA_023266715.1 Hyphomicrobiales bacterium
CGAACCTTGCCGCTGGCCAAAATGGGGTGCGGCCCCGCCTTCATGCCGGAACCATCCTTGGAATGGATCATCCAGCCGCAAATCAGGCCGCCGATCTTGTCTTCCTCGACTTCTTTGCTTGTAAACACATCGACCACGCCCGGCATCTTCTTGGCCTTGGCGGTGTTGACCGACTTGATCGTGGCGTGGGCGTGGGGGCTGCGCACAAAATACGCATAGGTCTGGTCCTTGAGGTTTATATCGTCGGTATACTGGCCCTTGCCGGTAATGAACCGCTTGTCTTCCTTGCGCTTCACGCGCGCGCCAATTCCGGTGTCGGTCATGATACGAGCCTCCGTTACATTTTTTCGGCAGCGGACTGAACCGCCGCAACGATGTTATGATAGCCCGTGCAGCGGCAGATATTTCCCGAAAGTTCGCGGCGGATAACCTCTTCGCTCACCTTCTTGCCATTGCGCTTCACAATGTCGATTGACGCCATGATCATGCCCGGCGTGCAGAAACCGCACTGCAAACCATGGTTCTCGTGGAAAGCTTCCTGCATGGGGTGGAGCTTGCCATTCTTGGCAATCCCCTCGATGGTTGTCACCTCGGCGCCTTCGCAGGCTACCGCGAGCGTTGTGCAGGATTTGACTGCCTTGCCATCGATGTGGACCACGCAGGCACCACACTGGCTGGTGTCACAGCCCACATGGGTTCCCGTGAGGCCCAGATTTGTCCGGATAAAATCAACCAGCAGCGTGCGGTTTTCGATGTTTCCGCTCACCGCCTTGCCATTCACTTTCATGGAAATTGCGGGCATTCAGATTACCTCCCATAGGGTCCCCTCGAAGGTCATAACGTCGCCCTCGTACGGGAATTTCTTTTTACGTCTGCATTATAATCAGCTTAGATTTGCTCTTGGTCAAGTGTCAGCAAGCGAAGAGGCGGGCAATTCGAGGCCAGTGACTTCGGCAATCATGCGCGCAACGGAGGCATCGTCATCGCGCTCCATGCCCGCCGCCGCCGTCATCAGGAACATCTGCAGAGCAGTTGCAGCAATTTGCAGCGGGAACTTTTCGTGCCGCCCCATATCGCTCACAATCCCGAGGTCCTTTGTGAATATTTCCACGGCACTTCGTGGGGCATAATCGCCATCGAGGATATGTGGCACGCGGTTCTCGAACATCCAGGAATTGCCGGCTGATGCTGTGATCACCTTATAGACTGTGGGCAAATCAAGACCGAGTTTCTTGGCGAACGTCACCGCCTCGCAGGCCGCGGCAATATGAACGCCCGCCAGAAGCTGGTTCACCATCTTGAAGGAAGCGCCAATGCCCGCGGCATCGCCAAGCTCATACACAGTTGTCGCTATGGCATCGAGCACCGGCCGCGCTTTCTGGAAAGCCTGGGCCGAACCTGACGCCATCACGGTCAATTGGCCGATAGCCGCCTTGGCCGCTCCTCCGCTGATGGGCGCGTCGAGATAGAGCAGGTCAAGCGCTTCGGCTTTGGCAGCAAGCCTGCGGGCATCGTCCGGTGCCATGGTGGCGGAGGAGATGATTACGCCGCCCCGCTTCATGGCCGCTGCCGCACCATTTTCACCGAACAAAACCATATCGGTTTGCGCGGCGTTGACGACAACAACCAGCAGGACGTCCGCTCCCTTGGCAGCCCCGGCCAAGTTCGAGGCGCTGGTGCCGCCAGCCTCAGCCAGCTTTGCGACTGCCGATGAATTGATATCATAGCCCGCAACCCGTATTCCCCGCTTGACCATGGATTGCGCCATGCCGAGCCCCATGGAGCCCAGTCCTATGACTCCTGCCGCCACTGCATTTTGCGTTGCCATGACTGTACTCACTCCCTATGGAAATCTTCGCTTCAGGTCGGCCACCTGCGCAGTGCTCAGGTAACGCGCCGGCCGGCCGTGAAGCAACAGATAGAGCCGGGCCGTCTCCTCCAACTCCTCAATTGCATCGACCGCGGCGGAAAGCGACGAACCCGAAACCACCGGGCCATGATTGGCAAGAAGGACAGCCGCGTGTTTTGCCGCGAACTGCCCAACCGCCTTGCCCAAGGCTGTATCGCCTGGGGCGAAGTAGGGAATGAGCGGCAATTTTCCAACCCGCATGACGTAATAGGCGGTGATTGGCGGCAGCACGTCGTCATGGTTGATGCCTTCCAGGCACGACACGGCAACCGAATGGGTGGAATGCAAATGAACCACGGCGCCTGCCTGTGCCCGCTCCCGGTACATGGCGAGATGAAGAAAGCTTTCCTTGGTAGGCGCATCCCCGGATATCAATTTGCCTTTCTCGTCAAGCTTTGACAGGCGCGACGGATCAAGCCGCCCCAATGATGAACCCGTGGGTGTCATGAGCCAGCCATCGTCAATTTTCACGCTGATGTTGCCTGAGCTTCCGAAGGTCAGCCGCCGCTCGAACATCGACCGGGCCATTTCAACGATGAGATCGCGGGCATCGAATTCGTTCATTTCAGCGCCTCCAATGCTTCGGCGAAGAAATCGGTGCCCCCGAAGTTTCCAGACTTGAGCGCAAGTGCGTATCTTGGTTCACCATAGGATAATGTAGCGGGAACGCCGGGGGAAATCTGCGCGCCGATTTCCAGTCCCTTGATGCCAAGGGCGGACACAACGGCGCCCGATGTTTCACCGCCGGCAACCACGAAACGCCGCACCCCGGCCTGGGCCAGGCCTTTCGCAATGGCAGCGATGGCATTTTCAATCATGGCACCTGCCTGTTCACGGCCGAACCGCAATTGTATTTCCGAGACTTTATCGGGTAGAGCACTCGCATAAATCAGCACCGGGCAAGATTGCAGCTTTGATAGGGCCCACGCAACAATTTCGGCGACCAGTTTGTCTTTGTTGACGGAGAGTTCCACCACATCAATGGCGCGGGCTGGATATTTCGCCTTCATCGCAGCAACTTGTACAAGCGTTGCCGCCGAGCTGCTTCCCGAGAGAACGACGCCACCGCCACCCACAGGTGCGAGAGGCTTTGGCTTTCGGCGCTTGGGCAAGAGTCCCCGTTTCCGGAAATTTTCAGGCAGGCCAATGGCGGCACCCGATCCTCCGGTGACGAGGGCAAGCTTTGCTACTGCCTCACCGATATGGAGCAGATCGGTATCTTCTATCGCATCGACGATGGCATGACGGATACCACGCGATTGTAAGTCAGCAAAGGCGGAAGCAATCGCCTTGGCCCCCTGTTTCACCACGTCGTGGGCAACAAGTCCTGTCTTGTGGGGCGTTTGGCGCGCCAGCACGTTCACCAGATTGGAATCATGCATCGGTGTGAGGGGATGGTGGCGCATGCTCGAGTCCGAAAGGAGGACCTGCCCCACAAACAGATGCCCCATGTAGATTGTGCGGCCGGTTTCCGGAAAGGCCGGACAGGCAATGGTGAAATCGGAGCCAAGTTCGTCAAGCAGGGCGTCCGCCACCGGCCCGATATTGCCTTTGTCAGTCGAGTCGAAAGTCGAGCAATACTTGAAGTAAATCTGACGTGCCCCATGCTGTTTTAGCCAGCGGCAGGCGGCGAGCGATTGAGCCACCGCTTCATGCGCCGGAATGGTGCGGGACTTAAGAGCAATCACAATGGCGTCCGTATCGGGCGGCAGACCTGTGGGTTCACCGATGATCTGCATGGTTCGCATGCCACAGCGGGTAAGCGTATTCGCAAGGTCCGTCGCTCCGGTGAAATCATCGGCAATGCAACCAACCAACAAGGCTTATGCTCCAGCAACGCGGACGATCGCATAGGGGCCGATGTCGAGACCGGCTACTTTCTTCACGGGTGCTCCAGCTTTCGTGAGGTAGTCGGGACGTCGAACAACGGTATCGAAGCTCTTTTCGTCCAGAACGTGAAGCTGGGCAGCCCCCTTGAACCCACTTACCTTGACCGATTGCCGGTCACCCGTCAGGTTGGCAAGCCACAGCACCGGGCCGGCCTTTGATTGATGGGCGAGCGTTGCAATTTTTCCCGGAGCGCCACTCTCTGTTTCAATATGTCTTGTGCCGCTGGCGCGCCCAAGCCCCGCCAGGAGGTGATAGGCGGGATAGACTGTTGCATCGCTGCCATCAAAGCCTGGCTGCATATAGCTGGACTTGCGATAGATGAGACCCTGGGCTCCGGTCACGGAACCCAACGAGATTGCATCAAGCTTGCCCTTTGTTGCCGCGGCCACCAAGCCGAGATTCCAGGCCGCCGCGAACAGGCCCCGTTGCCGCGGATCCATATCGGAAAGGCAGACACGGCCGTTGTTGGGGTTAGCCGCAACCGTCGCGCCATAGGGGTTGTCACGGCAGGGAATGCTGGTTGGACCCATGTGATAGGGCGATGTCCCGATCATGGCGCGCGTCGATGCGATGATCCATGGCAAGGATTCGAGGGTTTCCATGACCGAGAGATCATCGGCAGAATGCACAATGGGGCATGCCGTATGGGTGATGAAATCAAATACGCCTTGTGGTGGACGCTTGCGGTTCAACTCAGTGAAAAAGGAAAGCATGCCCCCGCCTAGCGGCACGCCGGGAAACGCCTTGCGCGCCGCCGCCGCCATTTCTTCATAGGTTGGTCCCCAGGGCCGCGGAGTATTGGGCTGAAAGGATTTAAGATCATGCATTTGCGTAATCACAACGGCATCCGGCTTGAAGTCGGCGGCGCGCAACGCGCTTGCGATGGCATGAGCCTCTTCATCGGCTGACGCCTTTGCGGGCAAAACAATTTCCAGCGTTGCCGGGAAGCCGGTGTGCTCTCTCAATGCACGAAAGGCTGTGGCGGCTTCGGCCTGGTTTTTTTCACGCCCGTCAATCTGCATGACAAGATGGCCAGGTTTTGCTGCAGCGATCAGATCGGCCTTCTCAAGCGCATGCTTGGCTTCCGCCATGGGAACGCCAACGCCGATGGAAGGCACGTGGCCCTTGAGCTTTCCGAGCGCCACGGAGATGGTGCCCCCTGATTTCGCTGAGACCTTCACAGCAGGTTTTCCTTCGATGGTGAGCTTGATCGACTGCGTGAAAGCCTCACCCTTCTTCAGCGTATAGGGCCAAGGATCAAGCAACGAGCACACATAGGTCTTGTATGAGGCATCCATCCAGTTGCGATGGTCCTCCATCTCAAATTTATTTCCCTCCATCACGACCGTTGCCGTGACTCCTGGCATTACCGTGTGCTTCAAGGAACGGATTTCAAAGATGGGCTGCCCGGGGCTGATGATCTTCGGAAAGCTCCGCTTCTCCCGCTTGCCGTCCACATGCACAACCTCGACGGGTTTTCCAACTACACCTTCGAGCGGATGCAGGATGACAAAACCTGAACGATTGGTGAGGAAGTCGCTCAGTGGCATGCCATCGGCAGAAAACATAAGTGTACCATCCGGCTTGGCTTCGATCTTCGCCTGGTACTTGAGGGATTGTTCCGCATCACTGCAGGTGGTATCA
>JAHFPK010000013.1 GCA_023266715.1 Hyphomicrobiales bacterium
ATTCTGGCTGGTGAATCGGGGCGAGGCCTATTTTGGCGGCACGACAACTGATACTTTGTTGCTCATAGGCTGCGGCGTGATGACGACTTCGGCGCTGGTTTTCTTTGCGCTGTCATTAAAGTTGCTGCGTTATTCAACTGCCGGACTGCTGCAATATATTTCGCCAACTCTGGTGTTCCTGACCGCCGTATTTATTTTCGGCGAACCCATGGACAAGTGGAAGCTCCTGTCCTTCATCATCCTCTGGATAGGCCTTGCCATTTATTCGTACTCGGCACTCCGCGATGAAAAAAATCGCCGTCGCGAAGCGGAAGCGCTGGCCTAGCTGTTACTCTCGGTCGGGCTTGACCCGACCACCCAGGCTTTCGGAAATTCAACTCAGATTCTCAGATCAGTTTTAATGCTGATTGATTTGATATTTGATTGTGGGCCAAGTCTGGTTGGTCGGGTCAAGCCCGACCAAGGAGAGAAGAAGAAATCTCGATGAAAAGATTGATCCCTGGCAGGTGGCTAGGATCCGTTATTGAGCGAAGGACACTAAAGAACCTCGCGCAGGAGTTCCAAAGGCACCTTTTGATGGCTGTTGGCCAAGCGGTATTCAAAGGCGGGCACTACATCGACCGCCGTCTTCACCACATCCATTTTGAATTCCATGCCCTCGCGAATGAAGCGCTCCGCCCGCATGTGTTTCAACAGCGTGAGGTAGGGCTCCCAGTAACTTTCGATATTGCAAAGGATAATCGGCTTCGCGTGCTGGTCCAGCTGCGCCCAGGTGGAAATCTCAGTTAGCTCTTCCAGCGTGCCGATGCCGCCGGGCAGCGCCACAAATCCGGTTGAATGCTCAAACATGGTCATCTTGCGCTCGTGCATGCTCTTGGTTACGATGAGTTCATTCACCCCGGTGAGCATGCGCTCCTTGGTGCCCAGGAATTCCGGAATGATCCCGGTGACGTGGCCGCCCGCTTCCAGCACGGTTTTGGCCACTTCTCCCATGAGCCCAAGGCTGCCGCCGCCATAAACAAGGCCAATGCCAGCTTCGACCATGGCGACCCCAAGGCGTCTGGCCGCCTCCAGATAAACGGGGTTTTTGCCGGGGCCTGAGCCGCAGTAAACACAGAGAGTTCGGGCTGGTTTTATCAAAAGTTTTCGCCTCAATTTTGGTGGGTGCAGCAATCCTTTGCAGATTCGCCACAATGGCCTTAATAATGGGTACGACTCTCATTATCTAATAGCCTATTCGCCGCAGCTGCGGCTATGATCTTATATTCATGATTACGGACGGTTTCCGATGAAAATAAATCCACTTGCAGTTTTTAGCGGCCTCACCCTCGCCACATTTGCTGCCCTCGTTTACGTGGAACGGAACAACACGGCAGATGAAGGGCTGGCGACGACAGCCAAGGTTGAACCTCTCGCCGTGCCGGAACCGCCAAAACCCGCCGAACCCGTAGTTGCCGAGCCAGCGCCGGCACCCAAGGTCGAACCAGCGCCAGCACCCGTAACTGAAGTGGCAAAGGTGGAAGAACCAGCCGTGGTCGAGCCGCCGAAACCCGCCGAACCAGTTGCGCCGGCCCCGCCCGTCGAGAAAGTTAAAATAATCCCCAGTTTTGATACGGTGCGTGTAGAGCCCACCGGCGAGGCCCTGATTGCGGGGCGCGCCGAGCCCGGCGCTGAAGTTGTGATCAAGTTCAATGGCGTGACCGTTGGGACAACGATTGCCAATGCCGATGGCGCCTTTGTAGTAACGCCAGACAAACCCTTGCCATCCGGGCCGGGAGCACTCTCAATTGAATCCAAAAGCAATGAAGTTGTCGTTGCTTCGGCCGACTCGGTTGCGGTTGACGTGAAGGCAGGAGCAGTCGATACCCCTCTCGTGGCGGTGTTGAAGCCCGACGAGCCAACCCAGGTCATACAGGCCCCTGCGGCGCAAAAACCTGCCTTGCCGCCTTCCAAAACCGTCAACCTTGATACCGTTGATTATGATCAGACTGGAAACATTGTATTTGGCGGCCGTGGTCCAGCGGGCAGCAAAGTGCAGCTCTATGTTGACAACAAAGCCTATGGCCTGGCCGAAATCGGTGGTGAAGGAACCTGGACTTTTGCCGGTCTTTCTCCACTCACCGTTGGCGCCCATGCTCTTCGTGCCGATGAAATTGGCAGTGACGGAGCCGTGAAGAGCCGCATCGAAATGCCATTCTACCGCGAAGAGCCAACCAAGGTTGCTGCCGCTCCTGCTGCACCTGAACCACCCAAGCCGGTGGAGGTTGCAAAGGTTGAGGAAGCTCCTAAGGCAACGACTGCCACCGATGTGGCTGAAACCGTGACGCCCGCAGCTGCAAATGCTCCTGTTCCTGCAGCGACACCTGCGCCAGCAACGGCCCCGGCGGTTGCCGAGACGCCAGTCGCGCCCGTTGCACCAGCCATTGCCGTTGAAGCGCCTGTTGTTGTGGCGACCCAGGTACCTGCAGCAGCAGAATCTGCGCCCGAGCCCGCATCAGCGCCGACGCAGGTTATTATTCAGCCCGGCAATAATCTGTGGAAACTGTCACGCAAGATCTATGGCAGGGGCATCATGTACACGGTGATCTATGAAGCCAATAAGGATCAAATTCGTCGGCCCGAGCTGATTTATCCCGGCCAGGTTTTCCTCACTCCAGCTGCTGCCGCAGCAACGACGGAGCAATAAAGGTCGTTGATTTTATGAGCCGCAAGTTGCCGACCAGCCCTGCGATCCTCGTCAGCGGCGATGGAAACCAATGGCGGACCCTCAAAAGCCTGTTGCCCTATTTATGGCCGGAAGGCCGCATGGATTTGAAGATTCGGGTGATCTTGGCGATGACCGCCTTGATCGCCTCCAAAATCATTACAGTGCTCACGCCCTATAGTTTCAAATATGCAACTGACGCTTTGACGGCATCGGGAAACACCGCGGCAATCGCCTTCAGCGTGCCGCTCTTTTTGGTTCTGGCCTATGGCGTGGGCCGCATCATGATGGTGGTGCTGGCGCAAATCCGCGATGCGATATTTGCCAAGGTGGGCCAGCGCGCCGTCCGTGAACTGTCCATCCGCACCTTCCGCCATCTCCATGCGCTATCGCTTAAATTTCATCTTGAACGGCGCACCGGCGGCCTGTCACGGATCATTTCACGGGGTACCGCAGGCGTTGATACGGTACTGCGCTTTTCCCTGTTCAATACCTTTCCAACCGCCCTTGAAATCGCCCTGGTGGCCGGCGTTTTGGCCTGGTCCTTTGGCTGGATTTATGCGGCTGTCATATTAGGCACCGTGGTTTTCTATCTCTGGTTCACCTATGCCGCAACCGAATGGCGGATCAACATCCGGCGCAACATGAATGAGGCCGACACGGATGCGAACACCAAGGCCATCGACAGTCTCTTGAACTTCGAAACCGTAAAATATTTCGGCAATGAGGAACACGAGGCCGCACGCTTTGATACATCCATGCTGAAGTATGAAAAAGCAGCAGTAAAAACCTGGGAATCGCTGGCGGTTTTGAACTCCGGCCAGACCATCATTTTTGCTATCGGCCTGACCATTGTCATGGCCATGTCGGCTTTCGCTATCACCCAGAAGCAGGCGACAATCGGCGACTTTGTCATGATCAATGCGCTGATGGTGCAGCTGTATATGCCGCTCAACTTCATCGGCTCCTCCTACCGTGAAATAAAGCAGGGCCTGATTGATGTGGAAGGTATGTTCTCCCTGCTTGCGGTGAATGCCGAGATCACCGACAGGCCGGGGGCACTACCACTCAAAACCTCCAAAGGCGAGCTTGCCTTTGAGAACGTGAGTTTTGCCTACGATCATGAAAGGCCGATAATCCGGGGCCTTTCATTCACGGTTCCGGCAGGGCATACGGTGGCGATTGTTGGCCCTTCGGGCGCCGGCAAATCCACCATCTCGCGCTTGCTCTATCGCTTCTATGAATTGACCAGCGGAAAAATCGCCATCGATGGGCAGGATATTGCCGAGGTCACTCAAAAATCCCTGCGCACGGCCATTGGCATGGTGCCGCAGGATACCGTGCTGTTTAACGATACCATCCGCTACAACATTCGCTACGGCAGGCCAGACGCCACCGACGCGGAAGTTGAAGCTGCTGCAAAGATGGCGCAAATCCACAAGTTCGTTTTGAGTCTGCCCAAGGGATATGACTCCATGGTGGGTGAGCGGGGCCTGAAACTTTCAGGCGGCGAAAAGCAGCGCGTCTCCATCGCACGGACAATTTTGAAGGGGCCGCCCATTCTGGTCCTCGACGAGGCAACCTCGGCCCTTGACAGTTTCACCGAACAGGAAATCCAGGCGGCCCTGCGCAAGGTTTCGAAGGGACGCACCACGCTGGTGATCGCCCATCGCCTGTCCACCGTTGTCGATGCGGATGAAATCATTGTGCTCGACGGCGGCAAAATTGCCGAGCGCGGAACCCATGACAAGCTTCTGCGCAAGAAAGGCATTTATGCCGCCATGTGGAACCGCCAGCGCGAGGCCGACCAGGCCCGTCGCCTGCTCACGCAGGTCGAGGCCGATGACCTTTATGAAGGCGAGGAGCACCCGCCCGGCTGGCCCACACCGCTCGCTAGGGTTTACACGCCTTGATTGCGGCAACGACAGGCCCTATCTGCTTTGCAATGCGGGAAAACCGCGCTAGATGAGCCCCATGTCCATCATTGACAGCGTAACCTCGTCGTTCGTGCCCGTCCACAAGGAGGGCTGGCGCTTCATTGCCATTTTCGCAGGCATTACCCTCTTTCTGTTCTGGCTTCAGGTGGATTTCCTGGCCTGGCTGGGCGTTGTCGGCACCGCCTGGTGCGCTTATTTTTTCCGCGACCCCGAGCGCGTGACACCCCAGCGGGCAGGGCTGGTGATTTCACCCGCCGATGGCCGCGTTAGCTCAATCGAAAAAGTCATTCCGCCGCCGGAACTTGATCTCGAACGCAAGCCCACGACTCGCATTTCGGTTTTCATGAATGTCTTTGATGTGCATGTGAACCGTTCCCCGCTGGACGCCAGAATTGCCAAGATCACCTATATTCCAGGTGTCTTTCTGAATGCCGATCTTGATAAGGCCAGCGTGGACAATGAACGCCAGGCCTTTACGCTGGAACTTGCCGACGGCAGCAAGCTTGGCGTTGTTCAAATCGCAGGATTGATCGCGCGGCGCATTGTGAAGTTTGCCAATGAAGGCGAGCGCCTGGCAGCAGGGCAAAGATTTGGCCTTATCCGCTTTGGCAGCCGGGTTGATGTGTATCTGCCCAAAACAGCAACTGCGTTGGTAGCCGCGGGACAACGCGCCATTGCCGGGGAAACCGTTTTTGCCGATCTCACCTCGCCCGAGGGTGAACGACCGACGCGGAAAAGCTGACTGTGGGTGCTGACCTCGATTTAGACGTTCCAAAAAACCCCGCCCGGGGCAGGCGCTTCAAGCAAGTGCCGGTGCGCTTCCTGCTGCCCAATCTCATTACGTTGCTGGCGCTGTGCAGCGGTGTGACCGCAATAAGGCTTGGCATTGAAGGCCGCTATGAACTGGCTGTCGGTGCCGTGATCGTTTCGATTGTGCTTGATGCCATCGATGGCCGCCTGGCGCGTTTTCTCAAAGGCACTTCGCGCTTTGGCGCAGAACTCGATTCACTTGCGGACTTTGTGAATTTCGGCGTGGCCCCCGCGGTGCTGATCTACCTTTGGTCGCTCAATGATTTGCGCACCAAGGGCTGGGTGGTTGTTCTCATATTGGCGGTCTGTTGCGCGCTTCGGCTGGCACGCTTTAACGTGGCCTTGGACGATACGGAAAAACCCGCATGGTCGGCGAGCTTCTTTAGCGGCGCCCCGGCGCCGGCCGGAGCAGGGCTTGCCCTATTGCCTATGTATCTCGGCTTCCTCGGCCTCATCGATGATGGCCACGCCTATTCAGTGCTCATCGCACCCTATATTGTGGCCGTTGCCCTGTTGATGGTAAGCCGTGTGCCAACCTATTCGGGAAAGACCATGCGCCCGCGCGTGCAGCGCGATCAAGTTCTTCCCATTCTGGGTGGTGGCGCCTTGGCCATTGTCTGCCTTATTGCATTCCCGTGGGAAACACTGACGCTTATGGCATTTGCCTATCTTGCCCTCATCCCCTTCAGCATCAGGGCCTATCGCCGGTATAAGGCCAAGGATATGCAAGCTAAAAACACCTGACAAGATCGGCCCAAAGATCATCACCGTCTTCGATGCCAACCGACAGGCGAAATACGCCGTCACCCATGTAGTCGCGGAAACGCAGCGCCGCCTCCGGACCGTGGCGGTAAGTGGACCGCTCAATGTCATCAGTTCCGATCCAGTAGATTAGACTGCGGAGATGGCCCAGCGACACGGCATAATGGATGATCTCCAGTTGTTCCACCATGCGCTTGGCAACCGCCATGCCGTTTTCATAGGTTTGAAAGGTCAGCATGCCGGAGAAATTTTTCATCTGGGTTTTGGCAAGTGAGTGCTGCGGATGAGAGGCAAGGCCGGGATAAAACACTCGCTTGATAGCCGGATGGCCTTCAAGAAAGGTTGCAAGCTTCATTGCCGCTTCCTGGTGGGCTTTCATGCGAAGGGGAAGCGTGGCTGCGCCCCGCATGATGAGCCAGGCATTGAAAGGCGACAGGACGCCGCCAAAATGCACCATTGATTCCAGATTAATGGCGTCGAGATCGACCTTGCGGCCAATCAGCGTGCCTCCCATGGCATCGCCATGGCCACCGATATATTTGGTGAGCGAATGGACCACGAAATCCGCACCAAGGCTTAATGGCTTCGTTGCAAGGGGCGTCGCATAGGTCGAATCAACCACAACATCGCGGACGCCCTTCTCGTGGGCCAAAGTTGCCAAGGTTTTGATGTCACTGATCTGCATGGTGGGGTTTGTCGGAGTTTCCAGCCACAGCATCCGGGTGTTGGGTCTTATGCCAGCCGCCACCGCTTGCGGACTCAAGGTATCCACGAATGATGTTTCGATGCCAAAGCGGGGCAGGGTATCGCGCGTGAGTTCGGCGATACCCACATAATTGGAATCGGGCATGAGGAGGTGGTCGCCCTTGCTCAATCGTCCCGCAATCACCGCGTGGCTTGCGGCAACGCCAGAACCAAAGGCAAGGGCTGCTTCAGCACCCTCAAGGGCTGCCAACTTATGCTCAAGCTGGCGCACCGTAGGACTGGACACGCGGCCATAGACGAACCCGTCATAGTTCTTTTCGTCGCGCGCTGAAAACCCGGTCACACCGGTAGGCGCAAAAGTGGCAGACATCACTAGATTTGGAGAAGAGGCGCGCGTCGTGGGATCGACAAATTCACCCGCGTGAACCGCAACTGTTGATTCATGCAAATTGCCCCGGTTTTCCCCTGTTTTAGCCATTGCGATCTCTTTCTGTAATACGGCGAATTTTAGTTTATGTTGGCTGCGATTGAGCGAATCTGCAACTGGCTGGAGGCGGCACCTACTATGCAGAATTGGGAGGAACAGCGAGAGTTGTTTCTGGCGAAGCTGAAATCGGCGCAACAAAAGCCGCCGGCGCGCCCGCGTATTCGACCCAATCTGTTTGCCAGGCTGGCAAGATATTGCATCGCCGAGTTTATGCCTGTCCTGCTGTTCACTGCATTTTTCATAACGGCGGCAAGCACCTTGGCCGTACTCGGTACACGCTTCGATTTCACCCGCCCCATTGCAATCGAACTGGACCCCAAAACGCAATCGGCCCAGTCGCGTTACCAGACCGAATTTCCAACCGTTGCCTCACTCATGATTGTGCGTGTTTCCGCCGACAATACCAATCTGGCGCAAACTGCCACCCAATTTGTCGCCAAAAGGCTGGAAGCGAAGAAAACCAATATCAGCCACGTGTTTACCCCCGGACTGGGCCCCTATTATGATCGCTTCGGCATTCTTTACGTCCAGCAAGCAGAAATTTCCGCCCGGGTTGAGCGTGCCAAGCGTCTGAAACCCTTGTTTCAGGCCATTGCGGCCTCGCCAAATCTGGCCGGGCTTTCAACTCTTGTGAACCAGATCGTGCAGGCCGTTCAAAAAGGCCGTTCGCCGCAAGGCCTTGAAACACTTTTCCTGCAAATGTCGAGCACCATCAAAAAACAAGTAGCAAACAAGCCCGAGCCATTGGACTGGCGGCGTGTAGCGGGGCTGAGGATTGAAAACAAGAGCAAGGACTGGGTGGTTGTGGTGCAGCCAACGGAAGGCAGGTTGCAGGGAGCCAGGTTGGACATCGAAACTCTTACCGCGTCCGTGCTGAAATCTCAGCCAGCTTTGAAAATAACCAATGAATTTCCACCAGAGGTGAAGAGCAATGACAGCGGAAGCTCAGGCCGCCAGATCGTCATTTCCGTACTGTTGTCTATCCTGTTTTTTCTTCCCCTGGTGCTGATGAGCCTGCGCAATACGCGCTCAATCGTTCTCTTCACAGCGCCACCCCTAGCAGCACTTGTTGCAGCTTTTGCGACCGCTTCCTTTGTGGCTCCGGTGCTGGATCAAGCCATCGCAGCCCTTGCGTTTGCCACGCTATTGCCGGTGATGGGTTTTTCAATCTGCTTAGTCACGGCGCTTAGAAAATCTGTGGAAACAGGGTCCAGCACGTCGCTTATCATGTTGGCGGCCCATGAAATGGGGCCACTGGTTTCGGCGCTGGCCGGCATGATGTGCGCGACCTGGTTGCTATGGACCATTATGGGCCTCGACAGCATTTCCCGGCTTTCAGTCATTGTCATCTTTGCCTGTCTCGCCGGATTGGCTGCAACCCTGCTGCTGGTTCCGGCACTCGCCTTCCTCTTGCCAAGGCCACAGGATGAGCCGCCGGCAGACTGGTACGATCAAACGACTGCTCAAAATATCCGGGCCATTTGGCACAGGTTAAGACCGCCCCTCACGGTCCTGCTTATGGCCGCATCGCTCTTCTGCATCGTGTTTTTCTCCTCTCTGAACTTCAGCGCTTCACGTCTCTACAATTCCACGGAGGATACCTCCAGCGCGAGCAGGGGGGTGCAATTCATTGTTGAAGGAGAGACCGCTGCGGCAAAACTCGTGGGTGACCTCCAGCAAATACCGGAAGTTGGAACGGTTCGCTGGATGGGGATATTTCTACCTCAAGAGGTTGAGCAAAAGCGCAAGATACTGCAGGGCCTTGCGGGGACCATGCCGGGAGTCAATGATGGCAGTTCCATTGGCCCCTATGACCTGATTGAGAATCTTCGCGGGCTGGAAACTGGCTTGCGCATCGTTGCCGATGAAGCGCGCACCGATGAGGGTCTGCGCGCCAGCGCCAATGAATTTCGGCGCACTCTCGCAGTGCTGACCAATACCTCGAAAACGCCTGAACAGACCGCCGTGGAACTTGAACGCCTTTTGTTTTCAGGTTTTGGCGAGCTGGCAAAAGCCGCCGATGGACTTTCGCGTCTGACCGCTCCACAACTTTCCGATTTTGACCCCAATCTGCGCGCACTTTATGTGTCGGATGGTGACAAGTGGCGGGTCGAGGCTCTGCCCAAGCGCGTAATAACGGCCAAGGCATTCATCGACGCAACTAATGTGGTGGATGACTTGCCGCTTGGTCCACTGATGGTCGAGCAGGCGGAATTGCGCACACTTGAATCGGCCTCAAAAACGGCTCTCGTCTTTGGATTTTTATTTACCCTGCTGATTGCCCTTGCTTACTTGCGCAATATTCTGGACTGGCTGATTGTGGTTATATCTTCGCTTTCACTCTTGCCGCTCTATGCGGCCTTTGTAGTGACAACGGCAACGGCAATCAGCCCCGTAACCATTCCAGCCCTCGTCATGGCGTCACTGTTTGGTGTGACCACGGCAATGCTTTTGGTGGCCAAAAAGTGGAAGCCTCAGATTACGGCGCTCACCATTTTGCTGCCAGCGGCAGCAATCGTGGCCATTGTCCTGCCAACCCGGTTGCTGCACGTGCAGGAGTTTGAAGCCTTCACCAGCACACTCACCATGCTTCTGGTGGCTGCAACCATTTTTAACCTGACAGTTGTGCCGCAGATTTGTGCCTGGACCGATGGCTGGCGTTCTTCACGCCCGCGACTGAATGAGGCGGGCGTCGCTCCCCAGCCCCGCGAAGACCTCGACGATGATGTCTTTTGAGGTCATCGCTGCGTCCTCATATTGCTCACGTGGGCTCGCGTGACCGACGAACCGGTCGGGCAGGAACATGGTGCGGATTTTGCAAGCCTCCGAGAATAAATTGTTGCGCGCGGCAAAATGCAGAACCTGCGTTCCGAAGCCGCCTATAGCGCCTTCCTCAATGGTGATAAGAACCTCGTGATCGCGAATAAGCTGTTTGATGAGGGCCTCATCAAGGGGTTTGGCAAATCTGGCGTCTGCCACAGTGATCGAAAGTCCGCGTGCAGCGAGTTCATCGGCCGCCTTCAGGCATTCCTGCAAACGCGCACCCAATGACAGAAGGGCAACCTTCGATCCTTCCCGCACGATGCGGCCTTTGCCAATTTCAAGGGGAATGCCAATTTCCGGCAAATCCACCCCAACACCTTCGCCACGCGGGTATCGGAAGGCGCAAGGGCCGTCATTGATGAATGCTGCCGTTGCCACCATATGGACAAGTTCCGCTTCATCGGACGCCGCCATAACAATCATCCCCGGCAAACAGGAGAGATAGGAAATATCATAGCTCCCCGCATGCGTAGCGCCATCCTGGCCAACCAGCCCCGCCCGGTCAATGGCAAAGCGTACGGGGAGTTTTTGCAAGGCCACATCATGAACAATCTGGTCATAGGCCCGTTGCAGGAAGGTGGAATAGATCGCGCAGAAGGGTTTGAACCCCTCTGTGGCAAGACCGGCAGCAAAGGTCACGGCATGTTGCTCAGCTATGCCCACATCAAACATGCGTTCAGGAAAATGCCTCGAAAATTTGTCGAGACCAGTGCCGGACGCCATGGCGGCAGTAATGGCAACGATCTGCTTGTCCTTTTCCGCCTCGGCAATAAGTGCCTTGGCAAAAACACTGGTGTAAGTCGGTGCATTGGATTTGGTTTGTTTGAGTTCCAGGGTCTCTGGATCAAACCCCGGGATCGCATGGTAGTTTTCCTTGTCGGGCTTTGAAAAAGGATGTCCCTTACCTTTTTCAGTCACCACATGAACCAGCACCGGACCCAGTTGCTTTGCATCCCTGACATTCTGCAGGATAGGAACCAGCGTTTTGAGATCGTGGCCATCAACGGGGCCAACATAGTAGAAGCCAAGTTCTTCAAACAATGTGCCGCCGGTCAGCATGCCGCGGGCGTATTCGTCGGCACGCCTTGCTGCCGTCTGCATGGTTTTGGGAAATTTCTTCGCCATTTGCTTGGCAATGTCGCGCAGCGACAGGAAGGGCCGCGATGAAACCAGCCACGACAGGTAGTTGGTGAGGGCCCCAACCGCCGGTGAAATGGACATGCCATTGTCATTCAAGATTACAATGAGGCGCGTGTCCAGCGCGCCGGCATTATTCATCGCCTCGTAGGCCATGCCCGCGCTCATGGCCCCATCGCCAATCACGCAGATCACGTGGTTGTCCTTGCCACGCAAATCACGCGCCACCGCCATGCCAAGTCCAGCCGAAATCGAGGTTGAACTATGGGCCGCCCCAAAGGAGTCAAAATTGCTTTCAGCGCGCTTGGCAAAACCATAGAGCCCATCGCGCTGCCTGATTTTCCGGATTTTGTCGCGACGGCCAGTCAGAATCTTGTGCGGGTAGGTTTGATGGCTGACGTCCCAAATAACCCGGTCTTCCGGCGTTTTGAAAACATAATGCAAGGCCACCGTGAGCTCGACAACACCTAGCCCGGCACCAAAATGCCCCCCTGTCGCTGCTGCAGCATCTATGGTTTCCGCCCGCAGCTCCTTAGCCACCTGGACCAGATCGTTTTGGGGCAAATTGCGCAAATCCTCAGGCGATTGAATAGTATCCAGAAGGGGGGTCGAAACAGGCATGAAAACTCACAATTTCATTGTCGAAATATACATTTAGGCATTTGAAACCCAATCGGCAATGCCCTCCTAGATTCGCCCTTTGCTAAACGTTACGACGAAAGTCAATGGCGACAATTGCAAAAACTGGTGCTAGCATTTGAGGCATAAGCCAAGTGTTTTGGCAAAAGAGAATACAAAATTAGAATTGTAACCTAGGGAGTAATTAATAATGAACATGAACTTCAAATCATGGCTTGTCGGCACCACCATGCTGGCGATGACCGCTTCTGGTGCTTTCGCCGAAGTGGTCCTTAACCGCGGCAATTCGATGGACCCTGAGTCGCTCGACCCGCACAAGACCTCGACCGTCAACGAAGCCAACGTGATACGCGACTTGTTCATGGGTCTCACCGTGCAGGACGCCAAGGCCGCCGTCATTCCGGGCGCCGCCGAGAGTTGGACCGTTTCCGATGATGGCAAGGTCTACACCTTCAAATTGCGCACAGGCGCCACTTGGTCGGACGGTTCGCCCGTCACCGCCAATGATTTCGTTTTCGCCTGGCAGCGCCTCACTGATCCGGCGACCGGTGCGGAGTATGCCTACATGTTGGCGCCCGTCGTCAATGCCGAGGACGTGACTGCCGGCAAGAAGAAGCCGGCGGAACTGGGCGTCAAGGCCGTCGACGACATGACTTTCGAAGTCACGCTCAACGCGCCGACCCCCTATTTCCTCGAAATGCTTACCCACCAGGCGACCTATCCGGTGAGCAAGGCCAATATCGAGAAATTCGGCGCCGAGTTCAGCAAGCCGGGCAATATGGTGTCGAATGGCGCCTACACGCTGGCCGAATTCGTTCCCAACGATCACATCAAGCTTATGAAGAACCCGAAGTTCTATGACGCCGCCAATGTCAAGATCGATGTGGTGAACTTCATTCCGACTGAGGATAAGTCGACCGCCATGAAGCGCTTCGAGGCGGGCGAGCTCGACATGAACGACGATCTGCCGACTGAGCAGCTCGCCGATCTCAAGGCGAAATTTGGCAACGATCTCAAGATCGGACCCTATCTCGGCACCTACTACTACATCTTCAAGATTCCAAAAGCGCCGTGGGACAACGTCAAGCTCCGTCACGCCATCTCCATGCTGATCGACCGCGACTATCTCGCCGAGAAGGTCTGGTCGAACACCATGATCCCCTCCTACTCCTTCGTGCCACCGGGCGTTTCCGGCTATGAGACCAGGACGACGGATTACGCCGAAATGTCGCAGATTGACCGCGAGGAGGCGGCCAAGAAGGTCCTCGGCGAACTCGGAATCGGCCCTGACAAACCGTTGAAGATGGAAATCCACTACAACACATCTGAAAACCACAAGAACACGGCGGTTGCCATCCAGGAGCAGTTGAAGCCCTTCGGCATCGAAATCTCCCTGGTCAACACTGACGGCAAGACCCACTATGGCCTGCTCGAGCAGCACGGCGATTTCGACGTAGCGCGCGCCGGCTGGATCGCCGACTACAAGGACCCGGCGAACTTCCTTGACCTGTGCAAGACCGGCGCCGGCAACAACTACTCGGAATATTCCAACCCGGAATATGACGGCTTGCTGGCCAAGGCCGCGGCCGCGACCGATCCGGCCGAGCGCATGAAGGACCTTTCGGATGCCGAGGCGATCGGCGTGGCGCGTGACCTGTGCGTGATGCCGCTGCTCTATTACAGCTACCACGACATCGTCTCGCCCAAGGTCAAGGGCTGGGAAGAGAACGTCATGGACGTTCATCCCACCCGCTACATGAGCAAGGAATAGTCCGCATACGGATGAAAGCCGCCCCCGCGCGGTTTGCGCGGGGGCGGTCAATTCCGTGCAGTTGTGGGGGCGGGTATGCTTCGCTATGTCATCCGGCGGTTGCTGACCGCCATTCCGACGCTCTTCGTGATCGTCACCATTTCCTTTTTCCTGATGCGGGTGGCCCCGGGCGGCCCCTTCAACCAGGAGAAGGGCCTCAATCCCGACATCAAGGCCAATCTCGAGCGGGTCTATCACCTGGACGAGTCGCTTTTGATGCAATACTTGCGCTATCTCTGGAATCTCGTCAGGGGCGATTTCGGCCCCACCTACACGTCGCCAGACTTCACCGTGGCGGAACGTTTCGCCAACGGGCTTCCCGTTTCCATTCAGCTCGGCGGCATGGCGCTGATCCTGGCACTGCTGATCGGCGGCGCGCTCGGTATTATCGCGGCACTCCACCAGAACAAGTGGGAGGACTACTCTGTCATCGCCACGGCGACGGCGGGCAGCACCATCCCGACCTTCGTGATAGCACCTCTGTTTCAACTGTTCTTCGCGCTGTCGCTGAAATGGTTTCCGGTCGGAGGCTGGGGTGACGGGGCGCTCATCAACAAAGTGGGGCCGGTGCTTACCCTGATGCTGCCGCAGCTTGCCATCGTCGCCCGCCTGATGCGGGGGAGTATGATCGAGTCGCTGCACTCCCATCATATCAGAACCGCAAGGGCCCTCGGCCTTTCCGACTATGCCATCATCATCCGCCATGCGCTCCGCGGTGCGCTGCTGCCGGTCGTCTCCTACGCCGGCCCCGCGGCGGCGGCATTGCTGACCGGCTCGGTTATTGTCGAGACCATCTTCTCGATACCCGGAGTAGGGCGTGAATTCGTATTCTCGGCACTCAACCGCGACTACACGATGGTGATGGGCACCGTCGTGGTGATTGCGCTGTTCACGATAAGCTTCAATCTCATCGTCGACATCCTCTATGCCGTCGTCGACCCGCGGGTGCGCTATGACTGACATCGCCGCCGCCCCGCCGAAAGCCGGCCGTTCGCTTTGGGCCGACGCCTGGGCCAGACTCAAGGCCAACAAGGCCGCCATGGTCAGCGCCTATTATCTCGTCTTCATAGCAGTGCTGTGCATAGCGGGGCCGTGGTTCACGCCGCATCAGTTCACCACGATCTACCAGGATTACAACCGCGTGCCGCCGAGCCTTTCCGCCTATCCCAAACCGGAAATGCTCGATCTCGCGGTGACCGATGCGGTGAGGCGTTCGCGCGTCGACCTCTTGAGCTGGGAGCAGAAGGACGGAAAGATATACATAACCGTCACTTCCGCCAAGCCTATCGACGAACGCATGACCCGTTATATTGACCGTTCCAGCGTGTTCGAGGGCGCACAGATCGTCGACAAATCCGCCGACGGGTTGAAGGTTATCTTGAGCGCCGAAATCGAAAGAAAATATTTCTTCTTCGGTACCGACAATTCCGGCCGCGATTTGCTCACGCGAACGCTGGTCGCGGGCCGCGTGTCGCTGGCGATCGGGCTCCTCGCCGGATTGGTTGCCGTGGTAATCGGCGTGCTCTATGGCGCCGCGGCTGGCTTTCTCGGCGGCAGGACCGACGAAGTCCTGATGCGCATTGTCGATATCCTTTATTCGTTGCCCTTCATCTTCTTCGTCATCATGCTGGTGGTGTTCTTCGGGCGCAATTTCGTGCTGATGTTCCTGGCGGTGGGTGCGGTTCTGTGGCTCGACATGGCGCGCATCGTCAGGGGCCAGGCGCTATCGATCAAGCGCCAGGAATATGTCCAGGCGGCGGAGGCCCTGGGCGTCACCCGCACTGGCATCCTGCTCCGCCATGTGGTGCCGAACTTGCTGGGGCCCGTGGTCATCTACATGACGCTGCTGGTGCCGCAGGTGATCATCCTCGAGAGCTTCTTGTCCTTCCTTGGACTTGGCGTGCAGGAGCCGATGGCGAGCTGGGGCGTGCTGATCTCGCAAGGCGCCAATAACATGCCGGGCGCCAACTGGCTACTGTTCTTCCCCTCGCTGTTCCTCACTACCACGCTGTTCGCGCTGAATTTTATCGGCGACGGACTGCGCGACGCGCTTGATCCGAAGGACCGCTGAGATGGAAGACAGCATCCTTACGCTAAGAGGTATCAAAGTGAACTTCCGAACGATTGATGGCATCGTTGAAGCGGTCAAAGGCGTGAGCCTTGACGTCAGAGCAGGTGAAACCGTTGCTATCGTGGGCGAGTCCGGTTCTGGCAAGAGCCAGTTGATGATGGGGACCATGGGCCTGCTGGCTTCCAATGGCACCATTGAAGGCGTGGCTGACTATCGGGGAACCAACCTTGTGGGCCTGTCCAAGCAGCAGCTCAATACCATACGTGGGCGCAAGATCACCATGATCTTCCAGGAGCCCATGACCTCGCTCGATCCGCTTTACACGATAGGCAATCAGCTCATTGAACCCATTGTGCATCACCAAAAAATTAGCGTTTCCGAAGCCAAGGCACGCGCCATTGAGATGATGAAGCTGGTGAAGATTCAAGACCCCGAACGGCGCATGGGTTCCTACCCCCATGAAATGTCTGGCGGCCAGCGCCAGCGCGTAATGATCGCCATGGCACTCGCAAATGATCCCGATCTCCTGATTGCCGACGAGCCGACAACCGCTCTTGATGTCACCATTCAAGCGGAAATCCTCGAACTCATGGCGGGCCTGCAGAAGCGCTTAGGGATGGGCATGATTTTCATCACCCATGACCTCAATATCGTGCGTCGCATTGCCGGCCGCGTGGTGGTCATGCGCTATGGCGAGGTGGTAGAAGAGGGCGATACAAAGTCCATCTTTGCCAACCCCAAACACCCCTATACCAAGGCCCTGCTGGACGCCGAACCCACTGGCCGCAAGGCACCGCCCGCCGCCAAGGCCCCCAAAATTCTGGATGGTACCAATGTCTCAGTCACCTTTGAGATTGGCGGAGGATTTCTTGCTGGCCCGCCCTTGCTGCTCAAGGCCGTTGACCATGTTTCAGTTGTCCTGAAGCAAGGGCAAACCATTGGCATTGTGGGCGAATCCGGTTCGGGAAAATCAACCCTTGCCCGCGCCCTTCTGCGGCTCCTGCCAAGCGAAGGCGCAATCGTCTTCGAAGGCAGGGACATTGCCAAGCTGAACAAGGAAGAAATGCGGCCTCTGCGCAAACAAATTCAGATCGTTTTGCAGGACCCCTTTGGCTCGTTGTCGCCCCGCATGACAGCAGGCCAGATTGTAACCGAAGGCCTGTTGGTGCACGAGCCATCAATATCCTCCGGGGAACGTGACGCCCGCGCGATTCAGGCCCTGGAAGAAGTGCAACTCGACCCGAAACTGCGCAACCGTTATCCCCATGAATTTTCCGGCGGCCAGCGCCAGCGCATTGCCATTGCCAGGGCCATTATTTTGAAACCGAGACTCATCGTGTTGGACGAACCGACATCAGCCCTTGACCGCCAGGTGCAAGGACAGATCATCGAGCTTCTGCGCGACCTCCAGATCAAGAACAACCTGTCTTATCTCTTCATCAGCCACGATCTCGCAGTTGTGCGCGCCATGGCAGACCATATCATGGTCATGAAGGACGGTCGTTTGGTGGAGCAAGGCACCCCTGACGAGATTCTGGAAAACCCGCGCGAGGATTATACCAAGCGCCTGATGGCTGCCGCCTTTGCGTAGTAAAGGCGAATAGCGAGTAGCGAATAGTTGATAATCCTTCTTCCCTATTCGCCACTCCCCATTCGCTATTCGTGTCAAATATCAAACGCTTCAATATTCTGAAACGCCGCTCGTAGCGCCTTTGACCATTCCGACGACAGCATCTTGAAATAGGGGTCATCCTGCCCGATGCGCTTGGTATGTTCCAATTTCAGGGTGTTGGTTTCGTAAGTGAGCATGTCGATCGGCAGGCCCACGCTCAGGTTTGAACGCAAAGTTGAATCAAATGACAGCAGAACAAGCTTCGCCGCATCACCAAGTTTCATCGATGTCTGGGCCACACGATCAAGGATGGGCTTGCCATACTTGTGTTCGCCGATTTGAAAGAACGGCGTATCAGTTGTTGCCTCAATGAAGTTGCCTTCCGCATAGAGCTGGAACAGTCGCGGGTGTTCTTTTCCGATTTGTCCGGCGAAGATATAGCTCGAAGAAAACGCGTCACTGGTCGGCGAAAGCGCCTCGCCTTCAATTTTTTTGACCTCGCGAATTGCGCGGCCGACAATCCGGACGGCCTGGAACATGGTCTTGGCAGCGAAGAGATTATCGTCGGCAGATTTACTCTTTTTGGATTTTGTGCCCTCAGTCAGAAGGCTCACCACTGCCTGTGTGACGGCAAGATTTCCTGCGGTCAAAATTACAAATAGGCATTCTCCGGGCTTTTGCCAGGTATGAAGCTTTTTGAAACGGCCCACATTGTCCACGCCCGCATTGGTGCGGGTATCGGCGGCCATCACGAGGCCATCATCAAGCAACATTCCAACGCAGTAAGTCATCAGATCCCGTCCCGGCCGATTCTCTTTTTCTATTGTTGCGCAATTCCGACATTGACTTCCACCTTCATTTTTTCGGCACTGCCGCCTTTGCGGCTGCCCCTTATGGGCGTGATGCCATGGGCATCAATGCCGCCGGCTACGCGCACATAGTGGTCGGTGGGACACTTGCCATTGGCGGGGTCAAAACCCACCCAGCCGAGGTCAGGCAGCAGGGCTTCCGCCCAGGCATGGCTGGCAGTGGCTGATTCTCCACCCTCGAGGGCCAAATAGCCCGTCACATAGCGGGCCGGGATGCCCAAATGCCGAACCGCACCACTGAATATGTGGGCATGGTCCTGACATACGCCTTGTCCCGCAGCAAAGGCTTCCGCCGCCGTTGTATCCGCATCGGTAACGCCAATCGTATAAATGACCGTATTCTTGATTTCCGTCATGAGGGCATGCAGCAGATCCAGTTTGGCCCGGCCATTCGTGTTGATCTTTCCAAGCATCTCGAGAATGGCAGGGCTGGGCCGCGTTGCCGCGGTCTGGCGCAGGAATATCGCATCAGGAGCAGGGCAGGGAAGATTTTTGACAATACCGGAAGTATCCACGACATCCATGATGCCTTCAGCAATCACACTCATGGGGCCGTCGATGTTCTGAACTGTGACGAGGTGAATGCGGTTTCCAAAGCCGTCAAGATAGGTAAGCGCCTCCTCAATCCCCGGCGCAGTTATCTTCCACTCAACAATCTTTTGTGCGTCAAAATTTTGCGGCGTCAAATAGAGCCGCTGCACCGAATAGCTGAGCGGCGTTTCATAGGCGTAGAATGTTTCATGGTGGATTTGGAGGCGCATCAGATCACGGAAAATTATAGGTTGTTGCTATGCTTTGCGACAGGGAATTATTGGCCGCCATGAAATCCTGCAGGAATTCATGCAATCCGTTTTGGAAAATTTGTTCCATGTTGCCATTCTTCAACCGATCATGAGTTTCCATCGCAATCTCGTGGCAGGCATAGCGGCTGCCATAGAGTTCGCCCAGACCGTCCAGAGCCAAGTTCACCCAATTATAGGTGAAGAGCAGAGAGCGCGGCATTTCTTCCTTGAGGATAAGAAATTCGGAAACCAGCCACGGCTTGTAGTGGCTGTCCTTGTAAAACCAGCGATAGGCACGGTGGGCTGAAACCGAGCGGAGCACTTGCGCCCACTGCTGGGTGTCGAGATCGCTGCCGACGTCACTTGGGCGCGGAAGGAGAATGAAATATTTTACGTCAAGAATACGTGCCGTGTTGTCCGCCCGTTCAATGAAATTGCCGAGCTGGCTGAAATAGTAATTGTCGGTTCGCAGCATGGTGCCGAGCAGGGCGCCGCGAAAGCCCATGGCGCGCTGCTTGACCCATTCCAGGAATTCGGGAAGACGGTCAGAGGTGATATTTTCTGGCGCGATCTGCGCCAATTCATTCCAGGTGGAATTGAGGCTCTCCCACACGTCGCGGGTGAGTGCGGTGCGCACCGCGCGGCCATTATTGCGCGCCGTTTTCAGGCAGGACTTAACGCTTGAAGAATTGCTTTCATCGAACAGCAGAAAATGAATAACCTTTGCGCCGTCAATATCCCCATGTTTTTCCGTGTAACTTTGCTCGCAGGCCGCACTGGTCAGCGTCGAGCGCCACTCGTCCCGGTGGCCTTCAATGGCGCCAGGCATCAACGAAATGCGGTAGCCCACTTCGAGAAGACGGGCCATGTTTTCGGCCCGTTCCACGTAGCGTGACATCCAATACAGCGATGAGGCCGTGCGTCCCAGCATTTCTAGTCCTCCAGAACCCAGGTGTCTTTGGTGCCGCCACCCTGGCTGGAGTTTACCACCAACGAGCCTTCCTTGAGCGCCACGCGGGTGAGGCCGCCCGTCGTAATGCGTATCTGATCTCCCGACAAAACAAAGGGCCGTAAATCCACATGGCGGGCTGCTATGCCGGACTGGGTAAAGGTGGGAACCGCCGAGAGAGCAAGGGTGGGCTGGGCAATATAGTTGGTTGGCCGCGTCTTGATCTTCTCGCGGAACAATTCAATTTCCGCTTTGGAGGATGTTGGCCCAACCAGCATGCCATAGCCGCCGGAACCATGAACCTCCTTCACCACCAATTCCGACAGATGCTCAAGCACATAGGATAAATCGCCTGCGTGAGAACAGCGCCAGGTCGGCACATTGTTAAGGAGTGGTTTATCGCCGGTATAGAACCGGATGATATCCGGCATGAAGGTATAGATCGACTTGTCGTCCGCAACACCCGTGCCCGGTGCATTTACCAGGGTCACATGGCCCGCGCGATAGACATCGAAAATTCCGGGAACCCCAAGGTTGGAATCCGGACGGAAAGCCAGGGGGTCTAGATAGGCGTCATCGATGCGCCGATAGACCACATCCACCCTTCGCGGCTTCTGCGTCGTGCGCATATAGAGCCAGCCATCGGAGACAAAAAGATCATCGCCCTCGCACAGTTCAACTCCCATCTCATCGGCCAGAAAGGCGTGCTCAAAAAACGCCGAGTTGTGAATGCCGGGGGTCAGCACCACAACGGTGGGCTCATTCCTGGTGGTGGGTGGCGCCACACTGTCCAGGGTCTTGCGCAGCATGGCCGGATAATTTTCAACCGGGGCAACACGCTGTTGGGCAAAGAGTTCCGGGAAGAGAAACATCATCGCTTCCCGGTCTTCGAGCATATAGGAAACACCGGAAGGGGTTCGGCAATTATCTTCCAAAACGTAAAATTCATTCTCGTTCACGCGCACGATATCGATACCCATGATATGGGCGTAAATGCCCTTCACCGGATTGACGCCCACCATTTCCGGAACAAAGGCCTCGTTCTGGATAATCACGTCGTAGGGAATGCGCCCGGCCCTAAGGATTTCTTGACGGTGATAAAGGTCATGCAGAAACGCGTTCATGGCGCGCACCCGTTGCTCAATGCCTGCTGAAAGCCTGCGCCATTCGCTTGCCGAAAAAATGCGCGGAACGATATCAAAGGGGATCAGGCGTTCCGAGGCCTTGTCATCGCCGTAAACAGCAAACGTAATGCCCTGCCTGCGAAACCTGGCCTCGGATTCCCGCAATGCCCGTTCAATGACTTCGTTGCCCAGATTTTCGAGCCATTTTTCCACGCGGGCGTAAGGTGCGCGCACGCTGCCATTTGGCGCAAACATCTCGTTGAAGCTCATCGCTCTATCGGTTCCCCCTGCTGTTGCGCTGCAATATGAACGCAATATTCGAATTCCTGCAAGCAAATCATTGGGAACCGGGGTCAGGTTGCATAAATGGCCAATAAATGTAAGGTTCGGCCATGTGCTGCCATATGACAACCTCCGGTGAAATCCTGCCTGTTTGGACGCGTAACCGGCACGATGAGGTCATGGTCAATTGCGCCCGTATCGGGTTCAAGCCCTAGAACCCCTCCAAATTGTGAACTTTTGCCTCTATTCAATTTTGGAGAAAACCTGTGTCTGCACATCAAAAAAACATCAATATCGCTGAAGTCGTCCAGCACGACATCGACCACCATTTTCACCCCTTTACCGATCACAAGGCGTTTCATGCCACGGGTGGCCCCCGCGTCATCACCCATGCCGACGGCATCTATATCTGGGATGGCAAAGGCAACAAGATCCTGGACGGGTTTTCCGGCCTGTGGTGCGTAAATGTGGGCTATGGCCGTAAAGAGCTGGCCGAGGTGGCCTACCGGCAGATGCTGGATTTGCCCTATTACAACACGTTCTTCAAGACTACGACAGTGCCC
>JAHFPK010000201.1 GCA_023266715.1 Hyphomicrobiales bacterium
GTCGTTCGCGTTTACGCCAATGAAATCGCGGCGCTCGAGGCTGTCACAAAGTTCGTCGAACAGGCCGTGCCAGCCGAAGGTGCCGCTCTGGCGCAGCTTCTCTTTGACGATGAACTGCGCCTCTTCACGTTGAGCAAGGAGAAATTCGCAGAATCTCGCTATGCCGACATCAACGGCCAGGAAACTGCAAACCAATCCGGTGAACCCTATTTCATCGTCCCGGACAAATCTTCAAAACCTGGGGTGGTGCTGGTGCATGGACTTCTTGCTTCGCCTGCCGAACTTAAAGCGCTGGGACAGCGTCTTTCTGATATGGGGCACCCGGTCCTCGGCGTCAGGCTGAAGGGCCACGGAACTTCGCCGTGGGACCTGCGTGAGTGCAGCTGGCAGGACTGGCTCGCGTCGGTGCGCCGCGGCTATGAGATCATGTCGCATTTGACGGATGAGGTGGTTGTTGTCGGATTCGCCACCGGCGCCTCGCTGGCCCTGCATCTTGCAGCGAGCCGCCCGGCGGGCCTCGTTGGAGTCGTTTCGGTTTCGGCACCTCTCAGCTTCCGGCCGCGCAGCGTGGCGTTTGCTTCGCTGATTCACGGCCTCAACAAGCTCAGCGAATGGGTCTATGTCCAGGATGGTGTCAAGCCCTTCCTGCCCCGCGATCCCGAGCATCCGGACATCGACTACCGCAACATGCCGGTGCGCGGCCTGGTCGAATTGCGCAAGGTGGCGGATGGACTCAATCGCTGCCTGCCGCAGGTCGTCTGCCCAGTTACAATTATTCAGGGATTGGACGATCCGATTGTCGACCCAGCCAGCGCCCGGCTTATCCATGATCGCATCGGATCATCGCAGAAATCACTGCATATGATCCCGTCACAGCGCCACGGTATACTGCATGAGGACATTGCTGGAACCCAGGCGCTGGTTATCTCGCTGCTTGGCACTTTGGCCTCACCGCTGACCCCGGCAGTTCCTCCCCGCACGACCATCTTGCCAAGGATTGGTGCGACAATGAACGGTATGCTCGCGCAACTGCTGCGTCGCTACGGCAAACGCACTAGCAGGGCAAATCCAGTTTAAGTGGCGTCAATAATGAAGTCTGTCGCCTTTTTCGCCATCGAAAAGATAGATGCGGTCCCTGAGGAATGTGAAGGCGATCGGAGTATCAATGTTCTGGCGAAATGTTCGGGGCCCCTTGGACACCACAAGTTGTTCACCAATCTCACGTTGACGGGCTTTTCATTGGGCGCTCCGCATGGAATGCTAGAGTTTTAATTGGAATCATCGAAGCTGTAACTTCTGCTTTTGGAGAAAGATTATGAAAATTGTGCTGGGCGCCGACGGCGCCGGAAAGCCGCTCATCGATGTGATCGAGACCCATCTCAGAGCGAAGGCAGGCCATGAGGTGACCAATCTCAGCCAGCCCGGCTTACTATGCGGACATTTTGGCCAATGTTGCCAATGCGGTGAAGGAAGGCAAGTTTGAGCGCGCAATCCTATGCTGTGGCACGGGCATTGGTGTTTGCATCTCAGCCAACAAGGTGCCGGGCTTCGCGCCGCTCTCACCCATGATACCTATTCGGCTGAACGGGCCGCTAAATCCAACAATGCCCAGATCATCACCATGGGGGCCCGCGTCATTGGCCCCGAGCTTGCCAAGGCCGTTGTAAACACATGGCTCGCATCCAAGTTCGACCCACACGGCACGTCCGCCGCCAATGTCGAGGCCATCAACCGGCTTGATGGAACTGGCGACAATCCTTGATCTACTAACAATGCAATGCTTCGTGAATGTAGTTCCGCAGTAGTGTTTCCAGGCCATTCCCAATTGTATCGAAGGGGGAGCAGGCTGTAAAGAACGCGGATAATGGCTTGTACGGCGTGCGCTATATGTGCCTAGAGCGCGGGAATAAAGACTAAATGATTGCAGACCCTCGAGTTCCTGCACATCGCTTTTGCATTGCCCCATGATGGATAGGAATGACAATCCAAAGAAATCAATTTGTTAGAAGTCTCTGTGTGTGCGGCTTTTCCTGCAGGTCCGAACGACGATGGGCTTGCTCGACCTCGCTACGCATCTCGTGCGCCAGGCAAAGCCCGGCTTCGCCCAAGGCTGCAGAACGCGAGCGGCGACTGGCGAGAAACCCGACAGGCGGATGAGTCACGAAGCCGCGCGCGGCAACCAGGTCATCAGATGGATGGCGGCGGCAACAATTTCGCTCTTTTCATTGGTGACTTCGACCTTGGCAAGGGTGCGATTCTTTGCGGCATCGATGCTGTCGACGGTGTAGCGGACGGTGATGGTGTCGCCCAGGAACACCGGCTTCAGGAAGCGAACCCTGTCGTAACCGAGAGACACCGGAAAGATCGACGGCACCCGTTCGGCCATCAGGCTGTTGACCATGGTCGAAGCGGTCGACATGTAGCCCACCAGCAGGGCGCCGTGGGCAATGCGCCGCCCATAGGGGGTCTTGCGCATGAATTGTTCATCGACATGATTGGGGGCGAAGTCGCCGGTAATCCCCGCGAACAAGTAGACGTCGCTCTCCGAAACGGTTTTGCTGAACGAAGTGCTGGCGCCGAGGGCCGGTTTCAAGTCCATGGATCAGCCTTTCAAGAATTCGTTTGCGAACATGCTCTCCCGCCTATGACTGGCGTTTTCAAGACTTTGCGTGATTACGGCATCGCAGTAAAGCCGGCATGCGCAGCTGGTCTTATTGGCGGGCACTGCGCGGTTCACCGGCCGCGGATAAGGTCGGCCGCCTTTTCAGCGATCATGATGGTCGCCGCATTGGTGTTGGACGAGACGACATAGGGCATCACCGAACTGTCGCAGACACGCAACCCTTCAAGCCCATGCACCTTCAGGTCCGGTGACACCACCGCCATCTTGCCCTGTCCCATGGCACAGGTCCCGGCCGGATGATGCTGGGTCTTCGCCATGCCGCAGACATAGTCGAACAACTCTTCGTCGGTGTTGCAACCGGGGCCAGGCAAGCGCTCCGCCATCAGAAATGGCTTGAGCGCATCCTGCCGCAGGATATCGCGCGCGATCCGAAGGGCCTTCAGGGACATTTCTCGGTCATAACTGTCAGCCCAGTAGTTGGGGTCTATGAGCGGTGCAGCCGCCGGATCGGCACTCGCCAGCCTCACCGTGCCGCGCGAGCGCGGGCGCAGAAATGCAACGTTGAGCGTAATGCCACCGTTTCGTAGCCTTGCAATTCCCGCCTCTATGCCGGTGCCGAGACCGAAATGAAACTGAATATCGGGAGCAGGCGCATTGGGATCAGCTCTCCAGAATCCGCCTGTCTCGAACAGGCTTGAGGACACCGGGCCCGTTCGCGTCAGCAAATAGCGGAGACCAGCCCTGGCTGCCCAGTGAGGCCTGCCATACTTGTCATAGGAATGATCGCCGGTGCATTCCGACAGCACACAGAGATCGAGATGGTCCTGCAAATTGCCGCCGACGCCTGGAAGATCGTGCACAGGCGCGATGCCGACCGACTTCAGGTGATCGGCGGGTCCAATGCCTGACAACATGAGAAGCCGCGGCGACCCGATGGCACCCGACGAAACGATTACTTCGCGCGCAGCCCTGATCGATTCCACGTGGCCATTGCGCCTCACCTCGACGCCGGTAACCCTGGAACCGTCGACGAGGACGCGCCCCACCATTTCCGCCAGCATGACCGTGAGATTGGGCCGGCGCATCGCCGGTTTCAGATAGGCAACGGAAGTCGACGAACGCCTGACATGCTTCTGGGTAAGCTGGTAGAAGCCGAAACCCGTCGGGTCCGGCTTGGTGAGATCGTTGTTGCGTGGAAGGCCCAACTGCTCAGCCGCCCGTATGAAGGCTTCGCAAATCGGCAGCGCGCCTTTGGGCTGCGACACGCCAAGCGGTCCACCCTTGCCATGCCATTCGTTGTCGAAAGTGTCGTTGTCCTCGGACTTGCGGAAATAGGGCAACACCTCCCGGTAGCTCCAGCCGGTGCAGCCGGCCTGCGCCCAGTTGTCATAGTCAAGGGCATTGCCGCGTGTATAAATCTGGGCGTTAATAGAGGAGCCACCGCCGATTACTTTGGCCTGAGTATACCACAGCACCCTGTTTCGCATGTGTTTCTGCGGAACTGTTGACCAGCCCCAGGAGGCGATGCCCTTGGTCATGCGTGCGAAACCCGCCGGCCAATGGAAGAGGAAGTGGCGGTCGTTGCCGCCAGCCTCAATCAACAATACCTTTGCGTCGCGATCTTCCGAGAGTCGCGCCGCGAGGACGCAGCCCGCCGAGCCGCCGCCGACGATAATGTAATCATACTCCCTGGCTATCATGTCCCGTCACCATAACAGTCAGTGGCATTGAGGTGATCATCAAAAAAATTTCCCGCCGCGCGGTCGTCTGAGTTGTCGGACCCAAAGGCTAGCCAAACCGATATTCCGTAGCAATGAAATTAGAGGCTACTGCATGTCCTGCGCTGCGTCGAGGGTTGCCGGTCCATCACCTTGTTTCGCATGCTTCTTACCTTACTCGATGAGCTTGAGCCGCCTGAGATCATTGATGGGACGCAATCCAAGTTAAAGCGTCAGAGACTCGAGAACAGCAGCCGTGCCGCCAGACCTGGGCTCGCCAATTTCCAGAAGGCTGCTTGACGATCACAGGTATTCGTGTGCACTCCTCTTGAAACTCGTGTGCGCTATGTGTGCAGCACGGAAACGAAACAGAGATAAAATGAAAAATTCGTGTGCAAATCAGTGCACACGATCTTGCTTCGTTCCTTTGTAAACAAGGATAAACTATTGAATCACAAGGGTAAAATATTCGCCGTTGCGCCCATGATGGATAGGAATGACACTGTAAGGAAATCAATGGCTTAGAAGCCGTCGTGTGCGCTACGTGTGCAGTAAGGGACTGTGTGTTGCGTGAAGTACCGTGAATTGCTCTCAACAAAATGGTTGATCCCACTCTCGCAACAGCCGACAAGACATCAAATGATCTCGTGGGCTATCTGCAAATCGAGTGATCTCGTCTGTTATTATGAAGTGTGTGCTACAAGTCGTCGCCACTTAAGAAGTCATAAGGCTCGGTAATAGTCGCCGGTCTGATCAAATAGCATCAATTTCAAGGTGGTACCGTTTGCAAATCGGTTATAGCATTACCGGAGTGGCAGGCTCCTGTGTTCGCGTGGTTGGGTACATGGCTGGAGAACTGCCCAACACAAAAATTGGGGAGCAGCACAGTGACCACTACTATCAAGCCTTCCAGGTCTGTGATCGTTTCGTCGTGATGGCGCATGGCGCAGTGGGCAAGGGCGTGCGAAAGGAAGACACCACCTTGGAGGAACTCACCATTTTGATCATGGCATCGTAGTGACATGACGAATATCGCATTCATCGGAACTGGTGGCGTGGCAGAGCGCCATGCTGAAGCGCTTGTGGAAGTGAAGGG
>JAHFPK010000202.1 GCA_023266715.1 Hyphomicrobiales bacterium
GACAGCGACCCTCGCCGAAGTGATGCAGCTCAAGGACCGGCACAAAATATCAGGCATTCCAGTTGTTGAAGAAAACGGCAAGCTTGCGGGCATCATCACTAACCGCGATGTGCGCTTTGCCACTGACATGAACACCAAAGTTTCCGAGCTGATGACGCGCAACCTGATTACGGTGAAGGCAGGCGTTGACCGGCTTGAGGCCAAGCGCCTGCTGCACAAGCACAGAATCGAGAAACTCATTGTGGTGAATGAGGACTATGAATGCGTGGGGCTGATTACCGTCAATGACATGGAGAAGGCGGCGGACCATCCCTTTGCAGCGAAGGATGAGCAGGAGCGGTTGCGCGTGGCTGCCGCCACGGGCACGGGCGACAAGGGATTCCTGCGGGCTGAGATGCTGATTGATGCGGGCGTTGATATCATCGTCGTCGATACGGCCCATGGCCATTCCATTCATGTGATCAACCAGGTGGGCCGCATCAAGAAGCTTTCCAACAAGGTGCAGATCATCGCGGGCAATGTGGCAACCGGCGAAGCGGTGAAGGCCTTGATTGGCGCTGGTGCCGATTCTGTGAAGATTGGCATTGGTCCGGGTTCAATCTGCACCACGCGGGTTGTGGCGGGCGTCGGCGTGCCGCAGTTCTCAGCCATCATGGAATGCGCCGAAGAGGGAGCAAAATCCAGCGTGCCCGTTATTGCCGATGGCGGCATCAAGCAATCGGGTGACTTGGCCAAGGCGCTTGCAGCGGGCGCAGGCGTTGCCATGATTGGCTCCTTGTTGGCGGGAACCGATGAAAGCCCCGGCGATTCCTATCTGTTCAATGGCCGGTCGTTCAAATCCTATCGCGGGATGGGTTCTGTCGGGGCCATGGCGCGGGGTTCGGCGGACCGTTATTTCCAGCAGGAAGTCAAAGACAGTTTGAAACTGGTGCCGGAAGGCGTTGAAGGGCAGGTGCCTTACAAGGGTCCAGTTGCACAGATTCTGCATCAGCTTACGGGCGGGCTTCGTGCTGCCATGGGCTATGTGGGTGCGGCAACAATTGCCGAGCTGCAGACGCGGGCCGAGTTCATCCGCATTACCAGTGCCGGCATGCGCGAAAGCCATGTGCATGATGTGATGATCACGCGGGAAGCGCCGAATTATCAGGGGCGCGGCTAGGGATGACGATCACTCAACTTCTGTTGTTGCCATTGTTTCTGCATGTGCTGCTGATTACCGTCGTCGGGTTTTCAACGGTTCGGGCCCGGATCAGATCGGTGCGCGGCGGTGAAACGCGGCTGAAGGATATTGCGCTTGATACGGGTGCCTGGCCGGACCAGGTGCGGCAACTCGGCAATAACTTTGACAATCAATTTGATGTGCCGATGTTATGGTATGCCTGCTGCGTACTTCTCCTGGCTACAGGGCTTGCTGACTGGACCTCGGTAATTCTGTCCTGGCTCTTTCTTGCTGCCCGTATTGCCCACACGCTCATTCATACCGGATCGAACTATGTTCCAACCCGCATGCGAATGTTCCTGGCGGGGTTTGGAATCGTTTTTGCCATGTGGGCGTGGTTTGGCCTTCGCCTCTTTGTGATTGGATAATTTATGCGCATGGCTGGCCGCGTTGCTGCGGCAATTGAAGTTTTGACTGATGTATTTACCCATCACCGGCCTGCAGCGGAGGCGCTGAAGGATTGGGGCAAGGCGCACCGCTTTGCGGGCTCAACCGACAGACATGCCATTGGCACGCTGGTTTATGACGTGCTGCGGCGGCGCAATACGGCGGCGGCGCGCATGGGCGACGGCAGGCCCCGCGCTTTGGTATTGGGCGCCTTGCGCGAGGTATGGAACCTGCCCGCCGAAGAGATAGAAAATCTGTGTACGGAGCAACATGGCCCGGGGGTTTTGACTGCGGGCGAGAAGGGTGCGCTGGCGCGGGAGATGCGCGACGATCTGCCGGTTCATATCAAGGGCGATTTTCCGGAATGGCTCGTGCCTTCCATGGTCCAAGTTTTCGGGACTCGCACGGCAGAGGAGGGGGCGGCACTCTCGCTGCGGGCTCCCATTGATTTGCGGGTGAATACGTTGAAGACGGACCGGCCAGCGCTTCTGGAGGCGCTGGCGAAGCATGGGGCGGAGGCGGGGCCGCTGTCGCCGCTTTGCGTGCGGGTGAAGTCTTCAGGCCCTGAAACGCGCAACATCAATGTGGAAGTGGAGCCCGCCCATGGCATGGGCTGGTTTGAGGTGCAGGATGCGGGTTCGCAGGTTGCGGCGCTGATGTCAGGTGTGAAGCCCGGTGAGCGCATACTTGATCTCTGTGCCGGGGCGGGCGGCAAAACCTTGGCCCTTGCGGCGATGCTGCAAAACAAGGGTCGGGTTGTGGCCTATGACGCGGATCGTCACCGCCTGAGGCCAATTTTTGAGCGCATGACGAGGGCGGGTGCAACCAACATTGAAATCGTAGCTGCCGATGAAGCGGTAAAACTTGGCCAGATGGCTGGTTTTGACTGTGTGCTGATCGATGCGCCCTGCTCGGGGTCGGGTTCGTGGCGCAGGAAGCCCGATGCCAAGTGGAGGCTGGCCGAGATTCAGTTGAAACAGCGCATCAAGGAGCAGCGGGACGTGCTGGAGCGGGGCGCGGAGTTGGTGAAATCTGGCGGGCGTCTTGTTTACATCACCTGCTCTGTGCTGCCAGAAGAGAACACGGCGCAGATCGATGGGTTTCTCAACCGCCACAAGAATTTTGAAATCATTCCCTATGCAAAGCAATGGGCTTTGGCTATCGGAACGGAAGCTCCGATTTCCGCGGATGGCTCAACCAACACTTTGCTTTTGACGCCGGCACAACACGGAACCGATGGTTTCTTTATTACGGTGATGCGCCGGACCTGACCGGAGCAATTTGGTTCCTGATTGAGGCAGCGATGAGTTCCCCCCTCCTTGGGAAGTCGTTGCAAAATTCGCCCTCTCCCGTGCGGTACGCATGGGAGAGGGTGCCCGACAGGGCGGGTGAGGGCTCTTGGATGAAGCTGTAGATATCTGAAATTGTTGTAGCGAAGGGCCCTCATCCGGCCTTCGGCCACCTTCTCCTATCCCGCTTCGCTTTGCTTCGCGGAACGGGAGAAGGCCAATTTTGTAACAGTCCCCGCTGGGGCGAGGAAAAGTAAACTAGCTTCCGTGGCGTGCCAGGAATTTTCCCATGGCGCGGAGTGTTTCTGAACTCACATGATGTTCAATGCCTTCAGAATCGATGCGGGCGGTTTCGGTGCTGACGCCGAGGGCCAGCAGGAATTTTTCCACCAGCGCGTGCTTGCGCCGGCCATCCTCAGCCATCTTCCAGCCCTCGGCAGTGAGGAAAATGGCGCGGTAGGGCTCCTGGGTCACGAGCTCGGCAGTTTGCAATCGGCGTAAGGTTTTGACCACGGTTGCGTTGGCAACGCCCAAGCGCATCGCAATATCGGTGCAGCGGGCCTCGCCGCGCTCATCGATCAGATCGGCGATCATTTCCACATAGTCCCCGGCAAGTTCGGCCGAATGATCGGCGCGAACCCGCTTGAAGGCCGCCGAGCGCAGCTTTGCCGATGGGCCCTTTTTGGTCGCAAGTGCCATTTTAACCGTCCTTTTGCCGCACGATATTAGCCTATTGCATATAACTTAGCCTATGCTAAACTTTGGATATGTCAAATGATACCCAAGTTCTTGAAAGTGATGCCGGCTGGCGCAAGTCCCGCGGCGAACCCTCGCTGATTGACGTTTTCCGCTCGATCAAGGTGCGCAATACCGGCGGGTTATTCCGGCGGGCACTTGCCTTTGTCGGGCCGGGATATCTGGTTTCCGTGGGCTACATGGACCCCGGCAACTGGGCCACCTCCATCGCGGGCGGGGCGCAGTTTGGCTACACGCTGCTGTTTGTGGCCCTGCTATCCAATATCATGGCCATTATTTTGCAGTCGCTGTGCGCCCGATTGGCAATCGGTTCGGGGCGCGACCTGGCGCAGGCCTGCCGCGATGCTTTTCCCAAGTCCGTGTCATTCGTGCTTTGGCTCTTTGCCGAAATTGCCATCATTGCCACGGACATCGCCGAGGTCGTGGGTACCGCCATTGGCCTCAACTTGCTGTTTGGGATCCCGCTCGAAATCGGCGTGATCATTACGGCGCTTGATGTATTCATCATTCTCTGGCTGCAGCGGATCGGATTTCGCTGGGTGGAAGCCTTCATCATTTCGCTGCTTGGCGTCATATTTGTCTGCTTCTACTTCCAGATTGCCATGGCCGATCCGGACTGGGGTGGGGTGATCCGGGGCTTTGCCCCAACCGTTGATATCGTTGGCAATCCGCAGATGCTTTATCTCGCCCTTGGCATTATCGGGGCTACAGTCATGCCGCACAATCTCTACCTCCACTCAGGGATTGTGCAGACGCGGGATTATGGCCACAGCCTGCCGGAAAAGCGTGAAGCGCTGAGATTTGCCACGTGGGATTCAACAGTGGCGCTGATGTTTGCGCTGCTAGTCAACGCGTCCATTCTTATTTTGGCGGCGGCCACATTTTACAGAACGGGGCGCACTGACGTGTCTGATCTCGGTGATGCCCATGCCATGCTCGCGCCGCTCTTGGGCTCGCTTCTGGCACCAAAGCTCTTTGCCATTTCGCTGCTGGCCTGCGGCCTCAACTCGACGGTGACGGCCACCCTTGCTGGGCAGATCGTGATGGAAGGCTTCCTCAATATCCGCCTGCCCGCCTGGCTCAGGCGCTTGGCCACGCGCATGGTGGCCATCGGCCCGGCGGCAATTGTGACAATTTACTATGGAACAACCGGCACGGGAATTTTGCTCATCCTCAGCCAGGTTATTCTGGCGTTCCAGTTGCCCTTTGCCATTGTTCCCCTGGTGATGTTCACACGCAACAGGGCCAAAATGGGAGCACTGGTTGCGCCGGGCTGGTTGACAGTCATTGCCGCCGTTATTGCCGCCATCATTATCGGACTGAATGCCAAGCTGATTTGGGATTTGGCTGTGGGTTAAGCGCCATCTTGCAGACTCCGGCGGCCTCCCTTAAAGGCTCGCCATGTCTCAGGTTTCCCACGATCAGGTTCTCATTATCGATTTCGGTTCCCAGGTCACCCAGCTCATTGCGCGGCGGGTACGCGAGATGGGGGTTTATTCGGAAATTGTTCCGTTTCAGAGTGCGGCGGCTGCGTTCACGCGGATGAAGCCCAAAGCGGTGATCCTGTCCGGCGGGCCGGCATCGCCAGCAGAGAAGGGCAGCCCCCGTGCGCCACAGATCGTGTTTGATGCCGGTATTCCGGTTCTTGGCATCTGCTATGGGCAGATGCTGCTTGCGGCCCAACTCGGGGGGCGAGTGGAAAGCGGGCACCACCGGGAATTTGGCCGGGCAGAAGTTTCGGTGAAGGCGCCGTCGGC
>JAHFPK010000203.1 GCA_023266715.1 Hyphomicrobiales bacterium
CAAGACAGTTGCTTTGACAGCTTCTGGACCGACGACAAATTCAACCGGTTTGTCGATGGATACCGAGATTGCTCCGGTACCAGGCGAGAATGCAAATGCAGCGGCGGCGACTATCGAGCGGGCCACGCCGCCAGCCACAACTGCGCCTGCTAAGGAAGAAATTGTCAACGCCGAAGAACCTGAACCCGTTCTGAAAAAACCTGCTACGAAGAAAACAACGGCCACCGCTGAAAATGCCGACTCACTTGGCGCCGCACCTGTCGTGCTCGTACCCCCATCAGATCCAGCGGACGCCGGCCTGAGCGCCAGCACCCCCATTGTTGTTGATCAGCCCGTTATTGCCCAGCCAGCCCCAGTCGTTAAAAAGAAAAAGACGCTTTTGGGCCTGTTTAAGGGAACAAATGATCAAGAGCCCGCAGCTCAAACAGCGGCAACTACGCCTATCGTGCCTCAACAACAAGTTGCTTCCCTGCCTGATCCCGCACCTGTCCAGCAGCAGGCCGCTCCGCCACAAGCTTCAAGTACTGGCAGCGGCTACTTTGTTCAACTTGCGTCTTTCAAGTCGGAAGCCGAAGCCAATACTGAGTTTGGCCGGCTGAAAGCAAAATACGCCGGCATTCTTGGCAGTCTTCCCTCGACTGTCAATCCCGCCACCGTCGGTGACAGCACGCGGTTCCGTCTCGCCGTTGGCCCGCTTTCATCGCGTGAACAAGCGACCAAGATTTGCAGTTCGCTGGTTGCCGCCGGTGAAAGGGATTGTCTTGTTCGCAAGCAATAGACTAGGCGCGGGCAAGTTATCATAACCATGAAAATTCGCAGCTTCATCAGTGGGTGTGAAGGCACACAATTGTCTTCCGCTGAAACCTCATTCTTCCATGAGCAAAACCCCTGGGGCCTTATTCTCTTCAAGCGCAATTGTGAAACGCCAGCACAGATCGCGGCGCTCACCGCAACTTTCCGTGCAGCGGTTGGCCGCAAAGATGCGCCGGTATTTATCGATCAAGAGGGAGGAAGGGTTCAACGCCTTGGCCCGCCCTCTAACTATTGGCGGAAATATCCCTCGGCGCGTGCTTTCGGCGATCTCTACGCAAAGAATCCTCTCGCGGCATTGCGTACGGCGCGCCATGTGGGCCGTCTCATGGCAGAAGACTTGATTGAAATCGGAATAACCGCCGATTGCCTTCCGGTCCTGGATATACCCCAGGCAGGGGCTCATGATGTTATCGGCAACCGTGCGTACAGTCTCGATATTGAACACGTCATGGCGCTAGCGCGGGCCCACACGGCTGGCCTCATGGATGGAGGCGTCCTTCCGGTCATAAAACACATTCCCGGCCATGGCCGCTCTGACGTTGACAGCCATCACAATTTGCCTGTGGTGAACGCCAAGCGGGAAGAATTGGAACGGGTGGATTTTCCGCCCTTTGCGGCTTTCGCCGATGCGCCGATGGCGATGACAGCCCATGTTATCTATTCGTCGATCGACAAGACCGCTCCTGCCACCCTGTCGCGGAAAATCATCAAGTCCATTATTCGAGCCCAGATTGGTTTTCGCGGGCTTTTGATTACCGACGATCTCTCCATGAAGGCCCTTTCGGGTACGCTTTCAGAGAAATGCGCCAAGGCATTAAGTGCCGGTTGTGATATGCTGTTGCATTGCAATGGCAAACTTGAAGAAATGCAGGAAGTGGCCGCTGCTGCGGGTGACCTGAAGGGCAAGGCCTTGCGCCGGGCCAAAGCCGCCCTCAAATCTGCCCGAAAACCCCAGGCATTTGATAGGAAGACAGCCCTTAAGGATTTAGATTTAGTCGTTTCCGATTGAAAGTGGGGATAAGCTAAGGTCATTCAAGCGAATCACCGGTGTGTTTGAGAAAATGCCAGGCAGAAAATTTTGAAACAAAAATGACGGACCCGAACGAGGATAAGGTGCAAGAATTATGGCCCGATGGCGCAGGGCCATTGCGGAAAGATTCCGTTGCCGTTTCGGATGAAGCTCTTATCGTTGATGTCGGCGGCTTTGAAGGCCCGCTTGATCTTCTGCTGGAACTTGCCCGTCATCACAAGGTTGACCTCGCCCAGATTTCAATTCTGGCCCTGGCCGAGCAATATCTGGCCTACATCGACAACGCACGGAAGATGCGCCTCGAAGTTGCCGCCGATTATTTGGTGATGGCCGCATGGCTTGCCTATCTTAAATCGCGCATGCTGATCCCCATGCTGCCGGGTTCCGAGGATGAACCCGCTACGGATTTGGCCGCACAACTGGCATTTAGGCTGCAGCGTTTGCAGGCCATGCGCGATGCTGCGGCCAAACTCATGTCGCGCAATCTTTTGGGCCGCGATGTTTTCGGCCGTGGAAACCCGGAGCCATTGATCGTTGAAACCCAGCGTGAATATGCCGACAATCTGATAGACCTGCTCAAGGCCTACGCCGAGCGCCGCCAGCGCAAGGCACGCCACCAGAGTTATATCCTGAAGCGTCATGCCACCTGGTCCATCAAGGAAGCCCGTGAGGCCCTTGAGAGGCTCGTGGGAACTATGGATGATTGGGGCACCTTTGACCGCTGGCTTGAGGATTATCTAACCCCTGCGGACATGCGCCGGTCGGTGCGGGCCTCAAGCTTTACCGCAAGTTTGGAATTGGTTCGTGAAGGTCTTATTGAGTTGCGCCAGGAAGACGCCTTTCGCCCGATTTACATGCGAAGGCGCGCCTAATGTTATCGGGATAAGTTTATGGTACAAGCAAATATGAGCATTGATGCAAGCGATGCCCCCGAGGCGGATGAAATGGAAGCCTCACCCGCCGTGGTGAGAATGCACCCGCGTGCCGATAGAAGCCAGCACTTACGCATTATCGAAGCTATTCTGTTCGCCGCCGAAGCTCCTGTCGCAATCGAGAAGCTGCAAGGGTTTTTCCCCGAGGGCACCGATGTTTTGGCCCTACTAACTGACCTCCAGGCCAACTACGCCAACCGCGGTGTCAATCTCGTGCAAATTGCCGGTCATTGGACTTTGCGCACCGCCGAAGACTTGAGCTTTGTTCTGCGCCGCGAAACTTTTGAGCAGAAGCGGCTTTCTAAAGCAGCGCTCGAGACCCTGGCGATTGTCGCGTATCATCAGCCGGTGACCCGCGCCGACATCGAGGAAATTCGTGGCGTTGTCATTTCCAAGGGCACCCTCGACATCCTGATGGAAATTGGCTGGGTAAAGATGCGGGGCCGCAGGCGCACACCTGGAAGGCCCGTGACCTATGGCACCACGGATTCTTTCCTCAGCCACTTCGGCCTGAATGAAGTGATGGATCTTCCCGGCCTCCATGAATTGAAGGGGGCAGGGCTCCTAGATGCAAACCTGCCGCCGGACTTTGAAATGCCGTCACCACGTGGCAGTGATGAACTCTCAGCTGACGAAGACCCACTCGATGGCGACGAGCAACTTCCGCTGGAAATGTATCTTCCGGAGACAATCGAAGGTTCAGAAGAATCGTCATCTGACTAATTTTTTCTCATCATGGCCGTGCTCGACACGGCGATCACCAAATTCTCAAGACGATGACCGGATCAAGTCCGGTCATGATGAGAAGGGGTTATTGCTCCAGTATTTACCTTAACGCTTCATCTTGTTGGCGAAATGTCAAGCGTTAACCATAGGTTACGCTAGAGAAAACAGGTTCAACCCTGTAAACATTTAATCGAAATTATCACTGCTCAGAAATGCCTCTCGGAGGTTCTGAGTGGAACTCCAGGCGGAGCGGACCGGGACCAGCACCTCCCATCCTCTCCGCCAGTACTTTCCAACCGTTTCCCCACGGATCAGGTTCACCGCATCTCCTGAGACGAGGGGATAAAGGCCGGTCCGGGACGGTTTTGAGTGGCCTCCTCGATCCGAGTACACCCGGGCCGGCGCTATTCTTACAAAACAAGCTCCCCTAAAACCAAAAAGGCACCGCCTGAGCAGTGCCTTTTCTGAATGAAAATGAAACGAAAGATTACTTGATCTTCGTTTCCTTGAATTCCACATGCTTGCGCGCCACCGGATCATATTTCTTGAACGCGAATTTCTCGGTCTTGGTGCGCGAATTCTTCTTGGTCACATAAAAGTATCCGGTGTCAGCGCTTGACGCCAGCTTGATCTTGATAACATTGCCTTTGGCCATAATCGTCTCCGAACGGGATTTGAAGGCGATAGACCCTATCTCGCCGGGAAAGTCAAGTTTCGCTGTGAGACAGGATATCCACTTGCCAGGTCTTGCCGCGGTTGTGGTGGAACGACACGGGACAATCTGCCGGCGGCAGGCGTTTTTCCTCCAGAAATGGTTGAAGGCACCGCAATATATCCCGTGTTATCGAGGGTAAATTGAGGTCAAGGGCATCAGCTAGAGTCACCCAGTTCAGACTCAACAATTCGGTGATTTCAACAGGATGAGGCTGGTCAAGATTTGAAACGACTGTCGCGTTGGCCACAAGAAAGCGGGAATCAAAACGGCGGCTCCGTCCCGGAGGGGTTATGGCGCGGGCAAAATAAACCAGACCCGTAAGATCAGGCGCATCCCTGCCGTTCATGCTCCCCACCAATAAGCCCGTTTCCTCATAGGTTTCACGGATCGCGGCAACCAGAAGGCCACGGGCTTTGCTGTGGCTGGATTTTGATCCCGCCCGCAGCTTGAGCTTATGCAAGGTGACGGGCTCACCTTCATTGGCGACAGGCAAACGGCCATCCGCAACTTCACGCCGGCCGCCGGGAAAAACAAACTTGTTCGGCATGAAGGCGTGAGCCCCATGGCGCTGCCCCATCAGGATGCGTGGAACAGGTTCATCAAAACGAACGAGGATGAGGGTTGCCGCATCACGCGGTCTGGTCGTGGCTTTCTTTTTCGGGGGCTGTGTCAAAACCGAAACCATGCATCCTTAGAGCCCATTGCAGGCCCACAACGGCCCCCTTTACGATGGGCATGAGGGCAAATGTCAAGGCGAGTGTCAGGGGCAGCCAGAGTGCAGCGTGAACAAGATATGGTGGTTGCCAGACCCGCTCCACAATAAAGACAAGGGGAACCATAACGTGGCCGACGATGAAAATGGTAAAATAAGGTGGTGCATCATCCGCACGCTGATGATACAGGGCTTCACCGCAATGTCCACATCTATCAACCACTTTCATGAATTTTTTGAACAGGAGTCCCTTGCCACAGGCAGGGCATTTTCCACGTGAGCCACGTAAAACGGCTTGTTTCCATGATCGATCAGCCAACTCTTCATGGGATATATTTTCCATGATCTTAAGTTAGTGTCGGGGAGTTATTTGGGAAGAGGTTGGCACGTCGCGCGGCGGCTTGCCGCAAGCATTCACCGTTTTTTGCGGGACCTGGAAGTTTGTGTGCTCAACCGAATGGCTCTGCC
>JAHFPK010000204.1 GCA_023266715.1 Hyphomicrobiales bacterium
TATCCGGCTTTGCATCGCCAAAGGACTTCGAAATAAAACTGCGCCAGACTTTTGAACTGGTGCAGGGTCATTATTCCGCGCTCTTTGAAAGCGCCGGCGAACTCGGCACCGATACCGGCAGTCTGGTTTTCACCGGCGGTGAGGATGATCCCGAAACTCTTGAAACGCTGGAACGCATGGGGTTCAAACGAGCGAGCGAAATTTCTGCAACGATCCGCGGCTGGCATTTTGGCCGCTACTCAGCAACTCGCAGCGGCAAATCCAAGGAACTGCTCACCGAATTGATGCCGCAACTTCTTTCTGCCTTGGCGCGGAGCGGCGAAGGCGATTTGGCCTTTCTGGCCTTTGACAAGTTCATCGCCGGGCTTCCCGCCGGAGTTCAGCTTTTTTCCATGCTGAAGGCCAATCCCAACCTGCTTGATCTCATCGCAACCATATTGGGAACGGCCCCACGCCTGGCCGAACAGTTGAGCGCCCGCCCGCGGGTTTTAGACGCGGTTCTGGACCCGGGCTTCTTTGATGCCTTGCCGCGTGCCAGTGACGTGCAGGCCATGATCGAGTCCGTCATTCCTGAAAGCACATGGCTTGATGAAGTGGTGGACCGCGTACGCATCATCGGCCGGGAACAGATGTTCCGCGTGGGCGTGCGCGTGCTGTCGGAAACCGTAAGCGCGGTGGAGGCGGGCGCTTCTTTTTCAACCATTGCCGAATTGCTCCTGCAGCGGCTGCACGCCGCCGCCCAGCAGGAGATGCAGGCAAGGCACGGCGAGGTGGCTGGTGGCCGCAGTTGCGTAATTGCCATGGGAAAGATGGGTGGACGGGAAATGACCGCGTCGTCCGATCTCGATCTCATGCTGATCTATGACAGCGATGCGGCAGCGGAAAACTCGAATGGTGTAAAGCCGCTCAGCGTGAACCAGTATTTCACCCGCCTGACCCAGAGACTGATCAACTCCATCACCGCACCCACCGGCGAGGGCGTGCTGTTCGACGTGGACATGCGCTTGCGGCCATCGGGCAGCAAGGGACCCGTTGCAACAAGTCTTGGTAGCTTCCGCGAGTACCAGCAGAAATCCGCCTGGACCTGGGAGAAACTTGCGCTCACCCGCGCCCGTGTAGTCAGCGGCGATGTCACGCTCGCTGCCACCGTTTCAAACGCCATTGCTACGAGCCTGTGCGCGAAGCGCGATGCGGCTGTCACCCGCAAGGACGTTCTCGACATGCGCCGACTGATGGTGAAAGAACAGGGTTCGACTGGGCTCTGGGATATCAAGCGCGCCCGCGGCGGGTTGGTTGAGGTGGAGTTTATCGCTCAATTCCTGCAGCTCGTTCATGCCGCACGCAACCCCGCGATCCTCGATACCAACACTCACGCGGCCCTCGGCAAGCTTGCCTCCGCCGGAATTATAGGCGTCCGTGTGGCGGGCGATCTCAAGGACGCCTGCCTGCTTTACCACCGGATTATCCAGGTTTTGCGGCTCTGCCTTAACGCGGCCTATGACCCGGCACAATCCCCGGCCGGACTGAACCAACTGGTGGCCCGCGCTGCTAGCGTTCCTGATATCAGATCAGCCGATTCCTTGGTGACTGACACACAACAGCGAGTTGCGTCCATTTTTGACGAGATTATTGGCCCCGTGAGTTAACCGCGACGGATTCCGGATTCCCCGGCGTCTTAGGTTTGGGAAGCTGATTTCCCGAAATCCAATGGAGGTAACAATGTCCAAGAAAATTCTGTATGCGGCTTTTGTAACGACCGGCCTGGTGGCTGTGGCAGGCCTTGCCATTGCCGGCGAGCCCTATTTGCCCAAGGCCCAAAAAACCTTTGACCGCCTTGACCTTAACAAGGATGGCAAAATCAGCCTTGCCGAATTCACGCCCGTTGCCGAGAAGGGATTTTTGGGCATTGATGTAAACAAGGATGAGGCTGTGAGTACCGCCGAAATTGATGCATCTCTCCAGGCCGCCTTGGAGCGCCGTCGTAACCGCATTCTGGCGAATCTGGACGCGGATAAGAATGGCAGCATCACCCGGGCGGAACTTGACACCTATGTTGAGGCCATGGTGACGGGGGCGGACACGGACAGTGATGGTGGTGTATCATTTGCTGAAGCCCGTATTTTCAAAATCGCAAAATGGCGTAAAGCATTGCAGCCGGCATCGGCCAACTGATGAAGACACGAAACGAATGGAGTAGGTGAAATACTGGAGTCCAGTTCAGCGGAGCTGCAGACGGCGAGCGATGCCAATTTGCTCTTGGCTTCCGCTCGCCGTGATGCCGCTGCCTTCGCTGAACTTGTTTCACGCTACTACAAGCCGGTTTATCGCATGGTTTGGCGCATGATGAACGGCAATGCAGAAACCGAAGACGTAGCCCAGGAAGCTTTCGTTAAGCTCTGGCAGAATCCGGCGCAAATACGCGAAGCAAAGGCGCTCAAAGGCTGGCTCATGCGGGTTGCTTCAAACCTGGCGATCGACCGCCTGCGCAGCGCGCCGCACACTGATATAAACGCCATTGAAGAGGTGGCAGACCCCAATCAGCGCACCGATGCCGATCTTGATGTGCGGGCCGCGACAGGCCGGATTGATCATGCAATTGCGCGCCTTCCCGAGCGGCAGAAATTGGCCCTGACACTGGTTTACTTTGAGGGCATGAGCAATATTTCGGCGGCCTCGGTGATGGAAATCTCCGTTGACGCCATTGAATCTCTTCTGACGCGTGGCCGGCGCACGCTGAGGGAAAGCCTCGCCGAGGACTGGCGCGGGCTATTGGATGAGTTGAGTTCTAAGGTCGGATGAAGGTGTAACATGGAAAAATTTGACAGCAACCAGATGGACGCAGCGCTTGATAAGCTGCTGAAGCATGCCACCGATCCTGCCATTCCAGAAGGTGCCGAGGCACGCCTCATGGCGGCCATTCGGGGGATGGAACAGCAGCCAAATGTTGTGAAGTTTCAGCCGCGTCCGAAATTTCATCGCTGGGCGGTTGGCATCCCATTGGCGGCATCCCTGGCGCTTGGAATTTATCTCGGCTCCAAGGATACGTTCGATGCCTATTTTCCAGACAGCATCATTGGCGGGACGACGGCAGATCTGTCCGATTCGGCGCCCTCAACTGGTCTTGATGATGCCGAAAGCTACGCGGAAGGTGATTTAACATGAGCGACGACGGCACAGTTTCAAAGTCCCGCTATTGGCCCGCCCGGGGATCGCGCTGGTGGTCGGCCCTATTGATTGGTTCTCTTGCCATCAATCTTTTCATTGGCGGTGCCGTTGCGACCCGCATCATCCGGCATGATGGACCTGAGCGCTTCATTGGGGCCAGCTACACGCAACTCATTCCGCGCCGTTTCTTTGCCGAACTTCCCGGTGAAAGACGGCGCGTTCTTCTCGATATTCTTAAGCAATACCGCAAGGATTTTCGCGCCGATCGGGAAGGCTCCGAGGCCGCAGCGGCTAAACTTGCAGATGCCCTTTTGATCAAGCCCTATGACGTGGAAAAGGTCAAACTCGTGGTCAATGAATTTGCTGGCCAGACGGGAAAACTGGCAGCACGGGGAGGCGATGCGGCACTTGACATCATCGCCCTGCTTTCCCCTGACGAACGCAAAATATTGGCGGAAACTATCCGGGACCGTGCAAGCTGGGGCAAGGACAAGAAAAAATAGCCTACGCGGCCTTGGAATTTTCAGCCGTTGGCGTGGTGCGAAGATCAACCGTTACCGTTGTTCCAGCGCCAACGGCGCTGACGATGGTGAGCGAGCCATTGTGCAGGTCCACCAGCGATTTTGAGATCGCCAGCCCGAGGCCGGAGCCGCCCTTGCTCTTGGTAAACTGATTTTCCACCTGCTCGAACGGACGCCCCAGTTTTTCGATATCATTGGTTGGAATTCCAATGCCCGTATCGCTGATTGTGACCCGCGCTCCGTCTTGGGTTTTGGTGATTGAAACCTTCACCTGGCCGCCCTCCGGTGTGAACTTTACGGCATTCGACAGCAGGTTTATGAAAACCTGCTTCATGGCACGCCGGTCGGCAATGATGTTGCAGGTCTTGGGCAGGTTGAGGTCAATATCAACCTTTCCTTCCGCCGCGCGGGGACCGACAAAGCGCATGATGTCCTCAATGATCGACGGCAGCGAAAGCGTCGTGAGCTCAAGCTCCATTCGGCCCGCCTCGATCTTTGACATGTCGAGAATGTCATTGATCACGTCAAGGAGGAATTGCCCGCTCTTATGGATGTCGTGGGAATATTCCGTGTATTTGTTGGAGCCTAGGGGGCCAAACATCTCTTCCTGCATGACCTCGCTGAATCCGATAATTGCATTCAACGGGGTTCTCAGTTCGTGACTCATATTGGCGAGAAACTCCGACTTGGACCGGTTCGCCGTTTCAGCACGGGTTTTCTCGCGCGCATATTTATCCGCAAGGTCGGCCAGACGCTGCGATTGCTGGTCGGCCAGAAGACGTTCCTTTTGCAAGTCACGCACAGTCATCATCAAAGTGCGCTCAGAAAGTAAAAGGCGTTCTTCCTGTTTCTTAAGGGCCGTGATGTCTGTTCCAACCGAAACAAAACCGCCATCCTTGGTGCGGCGCTCGTTGATCTGCAGCCAGCGGCCATCGCCGAGTTGAACTTCCAGGGACTTCCCTTCGGAATTGTCACCGCCAGCCGTTGGCACATACTGGCGCACGATGGGTTCCTTCGCCGACTGCGTGACTACGGCATACGGCGTGCCCGGAACGCAGGATGAGGCGGGTAGGGAATGAAATTGCTGGTACTTCGAATTGCACAGCACCAAACGGTTTTCCGTATCCCAGAGCACAAAAGCCTCAGAAATATTCTCAATGGCATCCTTTAGGCGAAGTTCGGCATCCTGATTGAGCTTGTCGGTTTGCTTCTGGGCGGTGATATCAAACACAATGCCAATGAGATGGGGAGCTTCCGGCTTCTCCCCCGGTGCGAGCGCCGCCCGCGCCCGTAGCCAAACCCAATGGCCATCCTCGTGGCGCATCCTGAATTCACGGTTGAACACCGTGCGCTCCCCGAGCAGCAACTCCTCAATCATGAGTTCAATGTTTGCGTTCTCCGGATGGAGCCGTTCTGAAACTTCGCCGAAACTCAAGAGTTCCCCCGTCGGCAAAAGCCCCAGAATTTCGAACATAGATTTTGACCAGAAAATCGTGCCCTCTGCGAGGTTCCAATCCCACATGCCACAGTTGCTGCGGTCAAGCGCCTTGTCCAGCCGCTCAGTGGCTATGGCCAGCGTCGCATCGGCTTCCGCCGCTTTTGCCGCCTGCCAATGAAAGGCGCCGGCCAGCATCGTGAGAACCAGGAAGGTGGAAACAAAAAGAATGGAAAGGCGGGTAACTCCGTCCCGCCATGT
>JAHFPK010000205.1 GCA_023266715.1 Hyphomicrobiales bacterium
CATTGCACCCGCCTTGCGGTGGAGCCCCGGTGTTCGGTGCGGATCGAATTGAAATCAATGCCGAGATCAAGGGCCACCTGCATGGCCTGGCCGATGAAGCCTTCGGTGCCGGAGATATAAAGCCGGGTTCCCATCCTTGCGGTCACGAGGGAAGCCTTCAGGCGATTGAGCAGAACCGGAATGGTGGGAGCGGTCCAGAAATCAAGAGGCTTCAGTGCGCGGAGTTTGCCTGCCTGATTTTCAGGGCCGACATAGAGAATTTCCGCTTTCTCCAGAAACCCGGTGCCTACCGAATTTATCTGGTCAAGCAAGGCTTCGGCTCCTTCGCATTCCAGGGCAAAGAGATGGCGCGCACTGTGAATGTCAATGACCAGACCTTTATAGACAGGGCGACTCTTAATTCCGACAACAAGCATCAGCCAACCGCGTTCCGTTTCTTCTTTTCCGGATCGTCGAAGCTGATGGTGTGGGCAATGGCCTTGGCTTTCAGGTTCTTGCCGCGCACTTCCAGCTTCGTGCCCTGTTTAGCACAAGCCACGTCAATGCGCATGATTGCCATGGATTTCTTGGTGAGCTTGGAATAGCAGGGGCAGGTGATGACGCCCACGCGTCTGCCATCGGCATAGACTTCATCGCCAAGGTCCGCAGGCCCATCGGCCTCAATCAGCAGGCCGAATATCTTGAAGCGTTCCTTGCCCTTGAGGCGGGCATGTTCCTCGGCACCCCGGAAACCGGTCTTGCCAGGGCTCACGGTAAAGTCGAGACCGAGTTCCCAGAGGCTGTCGCCGGGCTGCTCATTGGCGAAGGGATACATCTGCGAATTGTCATAGGGGTAGAACAACAGGTAGCTCTCAACCCGCAGCATGTCGAGCACGCTGAAGCACACGGGGATAATCCCCATGCCCTTGCCTTCGGCCAAAATCGTGTCCCAAATTTTCGGCGCATCCTGGCCGCGCACAAACAATTCATAACCGCGCTCGCCCGTATAGCCGGTGCGCGAGATCATGACGGGCGCGCCAAACAGCGTGGTCTGCATGTGGTGGAAATATTTCAGGTCGCGAATTCCGGGCACATGCTTGGCCAGAAAATCAACGGCCAGCGGCCCTTGCAATGAGAGATCATGCAGGTCATCGTCAAACAGCACAGCCACATTGCGGCCGAGCGACTGCTTTACCACTTCCTCGTGGCCCGAGCCCGAGCCATGGACCAGCATCCAGGAATTGGGCCCGGTGCGGTAGACAATGCAGTCATCGGTGAAGTGCCCGCGGTCGTTCAGCATGCAGGCATAGACCGAACGGCCGGGATAAATCTTCGTCATGTCGCGGGTGGTGATATATTCCAGCACGTTGATGGCATGCGGCCCCACGAGATGCACCTTCTTGAGGCCGGAGACATCCATGAGCCCCGCCTTGGTGCGCACCGCGATGTGCTCGGCGTAAATGTCCTTGTCATAGGTCCAGGCCGTGCCCATGCCCGACCAGTCTTCAAGCTTTGAACCCAGCGCGCGGTGGCGATCCGCAAGAACCGAAAATCTCCAACTCAAGGCCATTCAACCCTCTCCTCGATGTTTCATGCACGGAAACTATTATTCCCCACTGTAACGGGAAATGCGAAGGTTGCAAGATGGGAAATGGAGATTTTGAGGGGGTAGATGGCCGCATGCAAGGCGTTTGTTTTATTCACCAGCGGTGTCGGTTCAAAGTTTTTTTACCTTCTCCCCTCGAGGGAGAGGGTGGCGCGAATGCGCCGGATGAGGGGGCTTTCGTGGCTACCAGTTGAGACCTCGTCAAACATACCCCTCACCCGTCAGCCTTCGGGCTGCCACCCTCTCCCTCAAGGGGAGAGGGCAATATATTTTAGCGACGCACCACACGAATTGTTCAGTCGCGGCGAATCCCGAATTGCGGTAACTCTGCCGATGTCCATCCAGCGCAGAAAGGCCGTCCCATGTTCGTTTCCTTTTTTCCAAACCCGAGGCTGTTTTTCTGGTCAACGGCACTGTGGACAATTTTTGCGATCCTGTTCTGGTATTATGCGGGTGACAGCATGGGCACGGCGCTTGGGCTTTTGCCGGCGCCTGCCGATCCCACCAATGGGGCGAGCTTGTCTATCTTCATCTCGCGTCCTTTCCTCTGGTTTTACATTTATTTTGCCGTAGCGGTCGGCCTGTTTGCCGGATTCTGGGCTTTCTCCGCGCCACATAAATGGATGCGGTGGTCGATCCTGGGTTCGGCGCTGATCATTTTCACCACCTATTTTCAGGTGCAGGTGAGCGTTGCTATCAACGCCTGGTATGGCCCGTTCTATGACATGATCCAGACGGCTCTCTCGAAACCCGGGCAAGTTTCTTTGGTAGATTTCTATTTTCAATTGGCGACCTTCGCCAGTATTGCTTCAGTTGCTGTTGTCATGATTGCCCTGACGCGGTTTTTTGTCAGCCACTATGTCTTCCGCTGGCGCACCGCGATGAATGATTACTACATGGCAAACTGGCCGCGCCTGCGCTTCGTCGAAGGGGCCTCGCAGCGCGTGCAGGACGACACCATGCGGTTTTCGACCACCGTGGAGGGGCTGGGGGTAAATCTGATTGACTCGGTAATGACCCTCATCGCCTTTCTTCCGGTTCTCATGCGGCTCTCGGCCAATGTCACTGAGCTTCCCTTGATTGGCCACATCCCCAATGCCCTGGTGGTTGTTGCCATCGTCTGGTCGCTTTTTGGTACGGGTTTTCTGGCCCTGATTGGCATCAGGTTGCCGGGACTTTATTTTCGCAATCAGCGGGTTGAAGCAGCCTATCGCAAGGAACTCGTCTTTGCGGAGGAAGACGAGACCAGGGCCCAGCCGCAAACCGTTGCCGAACTTTTCGCCGCGGTTCGCAAGAATTACTTCCGCCTGTATTTCAACTATATGTATTTCAACGTCGGGCGCATTCTCTATCTGCAGACCGACAACATATTCCCCTACATCGTGTTGGCGCCCACAATTGTGGCCGGGAAAATAACCCTCGGTGCGATGAACCAGATCCTCAATGCCTTCGGCCAGGTGCGAGAGTCGTTCCAATTTCTAGTCAATTCCTGGACCACGATTGTGGAGCTTCTGTCGATCTACAAGCGGCTTCGGACCCTTGAAGCGGCGCTGCAAGGCGAGGAATTTTCGGGGATTGAAGCAACGCAGGACGATGCGGGGGTGAAGGTTGGGGCGTGAGCTTATGCCGCTCTCTCCCAATGATCTTGCGGGTTGACCGAAATCAATGACATACTGACGCAGGCTTGCGACTCTGGAACCCGGATGGAGTGATTCATGATGCCGAAGCTGCCTTTTATCAGTGTTGTTGCCATATCAATTCTGGCCGGCGCGCCTGCGGCTTACGCGAACTCCACGGCATCAAATGCCGTCGATTCGGGGCGGGCGGATTTTATGGCCTATTGTGCGGCTTGCCATGGCGTGGGCGCCAAGGGTGATGGAACCGTTGCCGAATTCCTGACAATTACCGCCGCGGACCTGACGCAGATGGCCGTCAAGAATAGTGGGGTATTCCCGCGCCAGCGCGCAATCGAAGTGATTGACGGCCGCGCGCAGGTAAGTGTTCATGGCGAGCGGGACATGCCTGTTTGGGGCGACTGGTTCAAGTTTGAGGCAGACTCCGAAGGCGCAGGAACGAAAACCGAAAAAATCGTCCGAGAGCGGATTGATGCGCTCGTTTCATACCTCGAATCCATTCAACAGTATTAGTAGGCAGGCTCATGGCGTTCCCCCGGGTAATCCCCCTGTTGATTGGTGCAATGATATTGGCCGCAGGCCTGCTAATAGTCTTGTCATCGAAAAGTTTTGGCCAGGAGCAGGAAGAGAGCCAGGGTGCGGGCGGTTCAGGCGAACACGCCTTTCGGCTCTATTGTTCAAACTGCCATGGTGATGGCGGGCGGGGTGATGGTCCAATGGCCTTTGGCCTGAGCGTGCCTCCAGCAGATCTCACAAAACTTTCCGCGCGCAATGGCGGGGTATTTCCAAGAGAGCGGCTGCAGGGGATCATTGACGGCCGTGAATTCGTGAAAAACCATGGCGACCGCGAAATGCCGGTGTGGGGAAAATGGTTCAAGATGGAAGCCGAAGAGGACCTAGGCGGTGCCGAAGGCGATGAGGGAACCGTTCAACGCCGCATCGCGGATCTGATCGATTTTCTTGAAACGCTGCAAAGTCCCTAGAGCAGCCCATTAAACCTCAGCACCAGGTAAATCGCCAGCGCCAGCACAATGATTTTCAAGGCGAGATAAGCCAGCCAGTGTTTCGGAAAAGGCAGATCATCGAGCCAGGATTTTTTCGGCGGCGGGGTCATGGAGGCAATTCTGCTGGAAGCGTGTTAAGAGTCAGTGAAGGTGGTTCTGCCTGCGGATCTCTGGCAAGTGCGGGAATCGTTTCAATACTTGGTCAATTCCTGGCCGACTATCGTGGAGCTTCTGTCGATCTACAAACGCCTTCGTACTCTTGAAGCAGCACTTCACGGCGAAGAGTTTTCGGGGATTGAAACAACCCAGGATGATGCGGGAGTGAAGGTGGGGGTGTGAGGGGTTTTGCTTTATTCACCGGTGGCGGCGTCTTCCCGTAGGTTTTACGTTGCCTTTCAAGGGGGCGGAGCGCTTATCTGGTGCGAATCATTCGTTGACCCGGGCTGTTCAGTCAGCGTCGCCCAATCCTTGCAGTTTTCAAAAATGGTACCATCTCCCCAGGCATCTGGAATAGGATCACCCGATACTTGGTCAATAAGCTCTTTTGCTTTTTCCCTATCCCTTGCAATACAAGCGAACTTTGCAAAATTGTTGATGTTCCATTGATCGGGAAATGCCTTGAGCACATCATCAATTCCTTGTTTCATTTCCAGCCAGTTAACCGAGGATGATTGAAACAGATTGTTGCCATATAGCGATTGTGAGGCGTACCAATAGATTCTGGCGTACATGCCTTCGCCCTCGGTTGAATGGCTCCGCGCTACTGATTCCCTCGCAAATTTTTCAATTGCCTCCGCGCTGCCACCCCACTTCGGTTCATAGTGAAGCATGATGCTAAAATACATCGGGTAATAGTCAGGATGTCGGTCAAGTGCGGTATCAATTAGTGCTTCGTACTCGGTTTCCGGAATCTGCTGAAGGTTGGCAATATCGACAACCAAATAGTTCCACCGGGGGTCAGAAATTCCAATCTCTTTGTGTTCCATGAGATAGGCCCGCGTTTTTTCGACCTGTTCCCGGAAGGGTTTCCAGTTCGCTGGATCGACGGTGTTTACGTATCCCCATCCACGAATGCTCCAAGCCTTTTCGAGAAGCACATGTGCATATGCAAGGTGCGCGTTGATTGACTCTGGGTA
>JAHFPK010000206.1 GCA_023266715.1 Hyphomicrobiales bacterium
TGTGAAGGTGCGAGGTGTGCGAGCCGCCCTGGGGCAGCACATTGACCCACATGGAATCACAGATAGGTTTTCCTCCGCGCAGGTTCCAGTGCAGCGATTTGGCGAAACCGGTGGCATGCGTATGGATAATCTTTTCCAGCCGTGCAAAAGGCTTTGAGCGTTGGCTGAGATTATCAATTGAGGCATAGGACGTATAACCCGCATAGCCATGTTTCTCGCACCATTTGCGACCCTTTGTGTCATGCTGGCTGAGGGACAGAGCGGCATCTTCCAGTTCCAGGTTCAGGCGTGCCGCATCTGGAATCTCGGCGCGGTAAATGAGGGTGGGAAACAAGGTTTCGATGGCGCTTTTCATGGCTGTCCCTTAATCAGCTTGACTGCTGCTGACAAGGCCTGGTCTTGGTGGCAGTCTGGGATTTGCAGTGTAACAGAGGAGGAGCAATGAACTGGCTGAAGGCAGGACTTGTTTCAGCGCTGGCGTTTGTTTTCATGGCGAGCGTGGCGGAAGCCGCCAAATGCGGCAACACGTCCGCGGGTTTTGAAAAATGGGAAATGGCGTTTGCTACGGAAGCCAAGGCCAATGGGATTAAGCCAAAAGCGATTTCGTCCCTCATGGCCACAAGCTATTCGAAGGGCACAATCAGGGCCGACCGCGGCCAGTACAATTTCAAGCTGTCGCTCAATGCCTTCATGGTAAAGCGCGGGGCCTCCGGAATTATCGCCCGGAGCCGCTCGCTGAAGAAAAGCAATGCCGCACTCTTTGCAATGCTCGAAAAACGCTACGGTGTTCCTCCCGGACCCCTACTGGCGATATGGGGCATGGAGACGAGTTTCGGCGGTTTTACTGGGAACCAGAATACGCTTTCGGCGGTGGCAACGCTGGCCTATGACTGCCGCAGGACAGAGTTTTTTACCGAACAGCTCTATGCGGCGCTCAAGCTTGTTGATCGCGGGGTGCTTTCGGCCTCCTCGAAAGGGGCCATGCATGGCGAGGTGGGGCAGACGCATTTTCTGCCGAAGAACATTCTGTTCTATGGCGCCGATGGCAATGGCGGGGTCAATCTCAATTCCAAGGCCGATGCGCTGGCCTCCACGGCAAAGTTTCTTGCAGGCCACGGCTGGGTGGAAGATGCGGGTTATCAGCCGGGGCAGACCAATTTTGAGGCGATTCAGGGCTGGAATGCGGCTACAGTTTATCAAAAAGCCATTGCCATCATGGGCAAGAAGATTGACGGGCCGTGAGGGTTCTTGACTCCACGGTATATACTAATTATACTGTTGGTATATACGGAGATCGTATCATGACTTTTTATGTAAAGGATCCGGCTACAGACAAAGCGGTGCGTAAGCTTGCAAAGCTCAGGGGCAAGACATTAACCGAAACAATTCGCGAGGCCGTGGAAAAAGCGTTGGATGAACAGAAGCGTGAGAAACGTCTCACATTTCTGGAACGCATAAAGCCCATTCAAGAGCGTATTGCCAAGTATCCCAATACGGGACTTGAAGCAGACAAGGCATTTTATGACGAGCTTTCTGGCGACATTTGATGTTTTTGGATGCGTCAGCGATTGTTGCAATACTTCTCAGGGAAACCAATTGGGAATCCTTGGCTTCAAAAGTTGATCCTGATCGACAAAACATTACTTCGGCACTATCCCGATACGAAGCAGTTTTGGGAGTTGTACGCAGCAAGTCGTGCGAAATTGAAATAGCCAATATCCTCGTGGAGCAATTTTTGGATCAAGCCAAAGCTTCCATCATTTCCATCGATGATTCAGTAGGCGTTGAGGCAATAATCGCTTTTTCCCTTTTTGGCAGAGGCAGGCACAAAGCCGCCTTGAATATGGGCGACTGTTTTTCCTATGCGTGCGCCAAAATTCATCGGGTGCCACTCTTGTTCAAGGGCAACGATTTCATCCATACCGACATTCGTATTGCTTAAGGAATTCCCATGACATCCAAATCCAATCTTGTGATCAATCCGCAGCGGCTGTGGGACAGCCTTATGGAAACGGCGAAGTTTGGCGGCACCGCAAAAGGCGGCATCAAGCGGCTCACCGTATCCGATGAGGATAAGCGGGTGCGCGACTGGTTCAAGGCACAGTGCGAGTCATTGGGTTTTACAGTGAGGGTTGACAGTGTCGGCAACATGTTTGCCACACGGGGCGGCAAGCGTAAGGACTTGTTGCCCATCGCCTTGGGTTCGCATCTGGATACCCAGCCCACGGGCGGGAAGTTTGATGGCGTGCTGGGCGTGCTTGGCGCCCTGGAAGCGCTGCGCACCCTCGTAGACATGGGTTATGAAACCAATGCGCCGCTCATGATTGTGAATTGGACCAATGAGGAGGGTTCGCGCTTTGCGCCGGCCATGCTGTGCTCCGGAGTTTACGCAGGTGTCTTCACGCCGGAGTTTGCCTACACGCGCGAGGATCGCGACGGCATCAAGTTTGGCGATGAGCTGAAGCGCATTGGTTATCTCGGTTCCGAGCCCGTGGGTCCCCACAAGTTTCAGGCGATGTTTGAGCTTCACATCGAGCAGGGGCCCATTCTTGAAGCAGAAGCAAAAATGATCGGCGTGGTCACGGGTGTGCAGGGCATGCGCTGGTATGAGGTGACGGTTAAGGGCCAGGAGTCCCATACGGGCGCTACGCCGATGTTGCTTCGTCGGAATGCATTGCTTGGAGCCTCACGGATGATTGAAGCCATCCATCAGGTGGGGCTTGGTCATTTGCCGGGCGTTGCAAGTGTTGGCTTAATCGAGAACAGGCCGAACAGTCGCAATGTTGTGCCGGGTGAGGTTTTCTTCACGGTTGATCTACGTCACCCGGACGAGGCTGTGCTGGATAAAATGGAGGCGGCCTTCCGCGCGAGCCTTGGACCTATTGCCGAAGCGGAAAAACTGACCCTTGAAGAGAAATGCATCTGGAAATCGCCGGCAGTCAAATTCAACCCGGAGCTTATTGAATGTGTACGCAAAGGGGGCGCGCAGGCTGGATATAAAATGCGCGAGATGGCCTCGGGTGCCGGCCATGATGCGGCCTATATCGCGCGAGTTGCACCCACGACGATGATCTTCGTGCCCTGCCTTGGCGGCATTTCGCACAATGAGGCGGAGTCCACCACCTTTGATGAATGTGGCGCGGGTTCCCAGGTTTTGCTGAATGCAGTTCTCGAATATGACCAGAAATTCGCCTGAGCTTTCAGCCCGCGCGCGAGAAATTGCCCTTGAGCTTACATCTTGGCCTTCGGTGACGGGAACGCTGGGAGAAGCCGCGTTTGCTCAAAGACTTCAAGAATACCTCCGTCTTAAGTGGTTTGACGAAAACATAAGGTTTTCCGTCGATGCAGGATCAAATCTGCGCGGCAACCTCGCCGTTCTGAAACGTGGTCGATCCGCGCAAACAATTGTGCTTACCGGTCATTTCGACACGGTGCCCTACGATGACTATGGGACACTTGCAGACTTCGCTCTTGATCCCGAGACACTTACAAAATCCATCATTAATCGGCTTCAGCAAAGCGGCGAAAGCAACCACGCTTTACGGGATTTCGAAAGTGGGGATTTTCTTGCGGGACGCGGGCTTCTCGACATGAAGGCTGGATTGGCCGCTGGACTCGCCGCCATGGAGGCTTACTCGGGGGACGCGTCAATTTTATTTTTTGCTGTTTGTGATGAAGAAGAAACGTCAGCGGGTGCTCGGGCTGCAGCACTTATGTTGAAAAACATGGAAAAGCAGTTCGATCTCGAAATCAAATTGATCATTAACCTCGATGCCATTTCAGATCAGGGGGATGGATCGCATGGCCGCGTCGTTACCTATGGGTCAATCGGGAAACTGCTGTTGACTGCCTTCGTTCACGGCAAACAAACGCATGCCGGTTATCCACAAGATGGGGTGAACGCAGCATATGTTGCCGCAGAACTTCTAATCGAGTTTGAGTTGTCTCCTCTGCTTTCGGAGCGTACGGAGGAGGAGTTGGCGGCGCCTCCGACTGTTCTCCACTCAAAGGATTCAAAAACCGGCTACAACGTTACCACACCACAACAGGCCTGGATTTACTGGAATACAATGCAGCATAAGAGAACTGCCAGTGAAGTTTTTGAGATTGCCATGGACCACGCGAGGCGCGCTGTGAACCGGGCGAAGGTGCGTACAAATCAAGACATCGATTTGATCAGCTTTGCGGAACTCAGGGGCAAGCACGCTTACAGTCTGCAGAAGCAAGATACGTCACTTAATTTGCCCGAACAATCACGACTCGCCACACTTGCCATCATTGAAAGCCTCGGCATCACCAAACCAACGGTGGTTATGGGTTTTGGCTCGATACCCTATTCAGCAGTGTCGCTAAGGGATGAAAGTTTACGCGCCACGATTTCCAAGGCTGTCCAACCCTTTGGCCTCGGCTCCGTCAACTATTTTGCCGGTATTTCAGACATGAGCTTCTTTGGTGAGGCATCAAGCGATCTTTCGGAGGTGGCGTCCAATACGCCGATTTGGGGAACGAGCTTCACATTGGCTGAACCGGCGGGCTGTCCTTGCATCAATATCGGCCCGTGGGGGCGCGATTATCATCACTGGCTGGAACGGCTCCATGCGCCTTACGCATTTGAGACACTACCCAGGGTTTTGCTTGCAGTGATTGATGCGGTGTTAGAGAGAGGCTAAAGAACCCCACCCATTAACAGGAGACGACAATGAGCATTACACGGATTGGCGCTGGAAAGCGCATGAGCGAAGCGGTTATCCATGGTGGCAAGGTCTATCTCGCTGGTTTTGTGGCGGACAAGGCCGTTGGCAAGTCAGTCAAGGAACAGACAACTGATATCCTCTCGCAGATTGATGCCACGCTGAAGCAGGCCGGAACCGACAAGTCAAAGATCTTGAAAGCGAATATCTGGCTCACGGATATTGGCACCTGGGCAGAAATGAATGAGGCTTGGGATGCCTGGGTTGTGGCCGGGCATACTCCAGCACGCGCCACAGTTGAATCAAAGCTAGCAGGCCCCGGCTTTGATGTTGAGATCATGGTGGAAGCCGCCATTTAACGAAGCCCCGCCGAATCGACTTGTCATGGGAGCTCTTTTGCCATGACGGTCGTGGCCATGGAACTTTCCGACCCGCTTGTTGTTAACTATTAACAATTAGTTAAGTTGGGGTCACATTCCGGCCATAAAGGCCCTTATGTTGCGCCGCAACATGAGTGAGGGCCTATCATGAAGCATATGTTTGTTGGTGTTTTGATTGGGTTTCTGACACTGGGCGGATTTGATTCTGGGGTTGCTGCCAATTCTACAACAGGTGTGGCGTCTTATTACAAGTCAGGAGAGCAAACAGCCAATGGCG
>JAHFPK010000207.1 GCA_023266715.1 Hyphomicrobiales bacterium
CGCCGGCACCGACGGTACGTCCGCCTTCACGGATGGCGAAGCGCAGCTTCTCCTCCATGGCGATCGGCGTGATCAGTTCGACGTCAAAGGCTATGTTGTCGCCCGGCATCACCATTTCCGTGCCAGCCGGCAGCGTGACCACCCCGGTCACATCGGTGGTGCGGAAATAGAACTGCGGACGATAGTTGGCAAAGAACGGCGTGTGCCGGCCGCCCTCTTCCTTGGTCAGGATATAGGCTTCCGCCTTGAACTTCTTGTGGGGCTTGACTGAGCCCGGCTTGCACAGGATCTGGCCGCGCTCGACACCTTCCCGGTCAATGCCGCGCAGAAGCGCACCCACATTGTCGCCCGCCTCGCCTGAATCCAACAGCTTGCGGAACATCTCGACGCCCGTGACGGTCGACTTCACCGTGTCGCGGATGCCGACAATCTCCACTTCCTCGCCAACCTTCACCACCCCGCGCTCAATGCGGCCCGTGACCACCGTGCCACGTCCCGAGATCGAGAACACGTCCTCGATCGGCATCAGAAACGGCTGGTCCTTGGCCCGTTCTGGTTGCGGGATATACTTGTCGACCGCTTCCATCAGCTTGAGAATGGCGTCATGGCCGATCTCCGGCGTCTTGTTCTCAAGGGCGGCCAGGGCCGAGCCCCGGATGATCGGAATGTCATCGCCGGGGAACTGGTAGGAGGTCAAGAGTTCCCGCACTTCCATCTCCACGAGGTCCAGCAACTCCGGATCGTCCACCATGTCCACCTTGTTCATGAACACCACCAGCGCCGGCACGCCGACCTGGCGGGCCAGCAGGATATGTTCCCGCGTCTGCGGCATCGGGCCGTCAGCCGCTGATACCACCAGAATGGCGCCGTCCATCTGGGCCGCACCGGTGATCATGTTCTTCACATAGTCCGCATGCCCCGGGCAATCCACATGGGCGTAATGCCGGGCCTTGGTTTGATACTCAACATGGGCCGTCGAGATCGTGATGCCGCGGGCCCGCTCCTCCGGCGCCTTGTCGATCTGGTCATAGGCCGTATAAGTAGCCCCGCCCGTCTCCGCCAATACCTTGGTGATCGCTGCCGTCAGCGACGTCTTGCCGTGGTCAACATGGCCAATCGTGCCAATGTTGCAGTGCGGCTTGTCGCGTAGGAATTTTTCTTTGGCCATCGGAGTGCTCCGTTAAACAAAAAGTGGATTAAGCGTATTTTTTCTGGACTTCCAGGGCAACCGCGCCCGGGACTTGTTCATAGTGATCGAATTGCATGGTGTAGCTGGCACGGCCCTGGCTCATCGAGCGCAAGTTGTTGATGTAACCAAACATGTTGGCCAGCGGCACCATGGCATTGACAATTTGCGCGTTGCCGCGTGCAGACGTGCCCAGGATCTGGCCACGGCGGGAATTGAGATCGCCGATAACACCACCGAGGTAATCTTCAGGCGACGTCACTTCAACTTTCATGATCGGCTCGAGAAGAATGGCACCCGCCTTTTGCAGGCCTTCGCGCAATGCCATGCGCGAGGCGATTTCAAAGGCGATAGCCGAAGAGTCAACCTCGTGATAGGCGCCATCGGTCAGCGCAATCTTGATGTCAACGATGGGGAAGCCGGCAAGAATGCCGGACCCCATGACTGAGTTGAGGCCCTTTTCAACGCCGGGGATATATTCCTTCGGCACCGTACCGCCAACAATCTGGCTTTCAAACTCGTAGCCCGCACCCTTTTCATTGGGCTCGATTTCAAGAATGACGCGGGCAAATTGACCCGTACCACCGGTCTGTTTCTTGTGGGTGTAATCAACTTCGGTCTTGCGCGTAATGGTTTCGCGGTAGGCAACCTGCGGGGCGCCAACGGTCACTTCCACCTTGTGGGTGCGTTTCAGGATATCAACCTTGATGTCGAGATGAAGTTCGCCCATGCCCTTGATGATGGTTTCGCCGGACTCCGGATCGGTGGAAACGCGGAAGGACGGATCTTCAGCAGCAAGCTTGTAGAGAGCAACGGCCATCTTTTCCTGGTCGACCTTGGTCCTGGGTTCAACCTTCATTTCGATAACGGGCTCGGGAAATTCCATCTTTTCCAGGATAACGGGCTTGGCCGGATCGCACAGCGTGTCACCGGTGCGTGTATCTTTCAAACCAACGAGGGCAACGATATCGCCAGCATGGGCTTCGGCAATTTCTTCGCGGTTGTTGGCATGCATGAGAACCATGCGGCCCACGCGCTCGGTCTTGTCGCGGGTGGAATTGAGAAGAGCAATGCCCTTATGCAAAGTACCGGAATAAACGCGGCAGAAGGTGAGAACACCGTACTGGTCATCCATCAACTTGAAAGCGAGAAGCGCAAGCGGTTCCGTGTCGGAAGACGGACGGGTTGTCTCGTTGCCAGTCTTCACATCGATACCCTTGATGGCGGGACGATCAAGCGGCGACGGCAGATAGTCAACAACCGCGTCAAGCAAGGGCTGAACACCCTTGTTCTTGAAAGCTGAACCACAGAGAACCGGGAAGAAAGCACCGGTCAGAACCGCTTTGCGGAGAAGACGCTTGATGGTTTCGTTGTTAATCTCCTTGCCGTTCAGGAAATCTTCCGTCGCCTGCTCGTCGAGCTCGGCACAAGCTTCAATCATGTTGGCGCGGGCCGCCACGCAGGCAGCCATCATGTCAGCCGGGATTTCCTCGTCATGATAATTGGCACCGAGAGCTTCATTTTCCCAGATCACAGCTTTCATGCGAACCAGATCGATAACGCCCTTGAAATCAGCCTCCGAGCCAATCGGCAATTGAATGGGAACCGGCCGTGCGCCCAGGCGTTCCTTGATGTCGTCAAGGCACTGCTGGAAGGATGCACCGGTCTTGTCCATCTTGTTGCAGAACACGATGCGCGGAACATTGTATTTGTCGCCCTGGCGCCAGACTGTTTCCGTTTGCGGCTCAACACCCTGGTTCGAATCGAGCACGCAAACCGCGCCATCAAGCACGCGCAGCGAACGCTCAACTTCAATGGTGAAGTCTACATGTCCGGGGGTATCGATGATGTTCAGGCGCTTGCCGTTCCAGATGGTGGTCGTGGCAGCCGAGGTAATTGTAATGCCGCGCTCCTGCTCCTGCTCCATGAAATCCATGGTGGCGGCACCGTCATGCACTTCGCCAATCTTGTGGCTCTTGCCGGAATAAAAAAGAATGCGCTCCGTCACAGTGGTCTTGCCGGCATCAATGTGGGCCATGATGCCGAAGTTCCGGTAGTTTGCAAGTTCGTGTGTGCGGGCCATAATCGTAACGTCCTAAATCTTTACCAGCGGTAGTGGCTGAAAGCGCGGTTGGCTTCTGCCATCTTGTGGGTGTCTTCCCGCTTTTTCACAGCCGAACCGCGGTTGTTGGCGGCATCCATGAGTTCGCCTGAAAGCCGGTCAACCATGGTGTTTTCGTTGCGAGAGCGCGCGGCAATGATAATCCAGCGAATGGCCAGGGCCTGGCGGCGCTCGGTGCGCACTTCAACTGGAACCTGGTAGGTGGCGCCACCAACGCGGCGCGAACGGACTTCAATGGCCGGAGCCACATTTTCAAGTGCCTGATGGAAAACCTGGACCGGATCGGTCTTGACCTTGGCTTGGACTTTTTCCAGAGCACCGTAAACAATGCCCTCGGCAACCGATTTCTTCCCCTCATACATGAGGTTGTTCATGAATTTGGAAACCACGAGATCGCCGAACTTCGGATCCGGGTTGATGACGCGTTTTTCTGCTCTGTGGCGACGTGACATGAATACTCTCCCTCGCCCTACTTCGGACGCTTCGCGCCGTATTTCGACCGGCGCTGACGGCGCTTGACCACGCCTTGCGTATCGAGAATACCGCGGATGATGTGATAGCGGACACCGGGCAAATCCTTGACGCGGCCGCCACGGATCATCACCACAGAGTGTTCCTGCAGGTTATGGCCTTCGCCTGGAATATAGCTCACAACTTCGAAGCCATTGGTGAGGCGCACCTTGGCAACCTTGCGCAACGCCGAGTTCGGCTTCTTTGGCGTTGTGGTGTAAACGCGGGTGCAAACACCGCGCTTCTGGGGGCAAGACTGCATCGCAGGAACCTTGTTGCGATAACTCGGAACACTGCGTGGCTTACGAATGAGCTGGTTGATTGTCGGCATCGGGCCTTATCTCTACCTTCGCAAAAACTGTTGAACCGGATTGCACATGACCAAAAACACTGACGTGACCCGGCTCGGGATCCCTCAGTGCTCAAAACCAGAGGCCCTTAAGGACATCAGTCCCTAAAGGCATGACCTCGAATGTCGTTTGTTGTTCACTCGCCAGCGTTTAAGGGCGCGAAGCCCAGACTGCCTGTCGCATTAGAACGAGGCGGGTTCTACTTGGGCGGCCACCTGCCGTCAACCCCCGAAATGCGGAATTTTCACCCGGCCGCGCCAAAAGCTGCGCAAATCGGCTGGTTTATTGCCACGCCGCCCCAAAACAGTGTTGTGGCCATGGAAAAATCCAGGGAAAAGAGCGGAATCAAAAGCTTGCAGGGATGATTCTACGAGTCAAACAGCGAAAAGCCGCTTAAGGCAAGCTTGAACTCGTACCATGAGTAGTCCACGCCCGCGACAAAATAAGTACCGCCACCAACGGCCACGAACAATAAAAGCATCTTCACCATAAACCCGGCAGACAGGCTTGAGCCCTCGGATTGGCCATCATCGATTTCTGGCAAATCCGGCTCATAGAATGTTTTTTGTCCGCCACCGCCCAAACGGCGGTTAATTAAGTCTGAAGAAATACTTGTACTATGGCTCATCCTCAGCCCTGCTCTTTTTGCAAGCAATCACGGGACTATGCTGCGGAACAACTTAACACCGTTTTAAGGTTCAAATTCAATTTGCCGCAATTCGCCCTAATTGAGCCACATCATTGCCCACCACCAGTTTCACACTTCATTTCACGGCGACACGATCATTAACTTCGAGAGAGGGAGAATCTCACAATGACCATGCCGCAACGAAACTGGTGGCACGAACTCAACACCTGGGAACCGGAAATTGCGCTAGCCTTTTATGGCCGCACCCTGGGTTGGCAATTTGAAGCATCCCCGCTTCCCGATGGCGCGGCCTATTGGATTGCACGAAAAGATGGAAAACCCGTTGGCGGCATCTTTGAATTGACCGCGCCGGATTACGAAGGGGTTCCATCACATTGGATGACCTATATGTCGGTGGGTGATATCAACAAGGCTGAAACTGACACTGCCAAGGCAGGCGGTGAAGTGATGCGGCCCAATACACGCGTACCTGGTGTGGGGAAACTTGCGGTGGTTACAGATTCAACCGGGGCTCTGATC
>JAHFPK010000208.1 GCA_023266715.1 Hyphomicrobiales bacterium
CCGGACATAGGCCCACCAGTTATAGTGATTGCTGCGGTCGACACCGCGCGGAGGCTTGATAAAAACGGCTGAAGAGGGCGCCAGTGAATCGAAGCTGGCGTCGGGATAGTCCGCCGCTTTCGCCGGACGCTCGGTAAGCGTGACATAACCGCTGCCGTCCACGAAGCGCCTGAACTCGTCATTGGTGACGGTCGTGCGGTCCATCCAGAATCCGCCCACAAGAACGCGGTGGGCCGGCGCTTCTTCCGGATAATGGTGGTCCGAACCCATCAGGAATTCACCGCCCGGCACCCACGCCATGTTGTCGAAGGGGGGCGCTTTCAAAGCAGACGCCGGAGGCGCAGCCATGACGCCTGTGCCGCTCACCTATTTGTTCTCCCTCAACCCGTATGGCCCCTATGTCCGTCCAACGGTCCTAATGGACATAAACTATGACATAGCGCCCGCTATAGTGCTGATAGTAGTGTCCGCCACAATGCCAATAATGGGCACCATTGATGACGACCTTCACGCAATGCGCAGGCAGGACACTTACATAGATGTGAGACCGGCGGACCACACGGCGGGTGACGCCGGCCACACTCCCAGGCGTTAACGGCCGGCCAACCTTGGCCCTCGCTTCAGAAACAAATGGACCACGCATAAACAAGGCATTGAGATCCCCATTGAAGAGAAGTCCGAGGGCGGCAAGAGCCGTGAAAAGTCCAAATCGTTTCAGTGGGTGCTTGGTCATCGATGTAACTCCCTGATTCATCCTTGCGTAGCGTGCCCGGCGCTGGGGCGCCTGAGCAGCTGGTTCAACTAGTCGCCCAATTGATTGAACAGCGACGACGGGTCGGCAGCGACCGGCGGGGCTCCGAACGTAAGCTTGATCGCTTCCATGATCAGCAGTGGCGGTGCCGACTCTTTCGCCAATGCCTCCATCTTGCCCTGCAACTCCTTGACCTTCTCCGGGTTCTTCTCGGCCAAATTGGTGGTTTCGGACTTGTCGGCGCCAAGATCGAACAGTTCCACCCGTTGCGGAAGCGATGCTGCCCAAACAAGTTTCAAGTTCCCCTCGCGCACCGCGCCACCGGTCGGATCGACATTGTAGACCATCTCGGTTCGGGGCGACGGCTTGCCTTCGGCAATCGCGTCCCATACGTTCATGCCGTCCAGCGCTTTGTTCTTGCCGAGCTTGGCGCCGGCAAGTGCGGCGAGGGTCGGATACATGTCGACAACATGGATCATGCCGTCCACATCGCCGGCCTTGACCTTGCCCGGCCAGTTGACCAGCCCGCAGACGCGCGTTCCGCCCTCGTAGACGGTTCCTTTGCCTGAGCGGAAGGGGCCATTGTCGGCAGGGAGATTTTTGCCAACCTTGGACTCACCGGCGAACATGGCGTCCCGCACGCCGCCGTTATCGCTCTGGAATACGATGACGGTATTCTCCCGCATTTTCCGCTTTTCGACGGCGGCAACGACCCGGCCAACCTCGTCGTCCATGACCGACACCATGGCGGAATACAGCCGCCGCTGCTCGTCTTCGACGTGGGCATAGCGCTTAATGTATTCTTCCGGCGCCTGGAACGGCGAGTGCGGCGCAGTGAAGGCCAGGTAAAGGAACAGTGGCGTCTTGGCGTCGTGATGCTCGATCAGCTTTGCAGCCTCCTTACCGAAAAGGGTGTTGTCGAAGCCCTGTTCCTGCAGCGGCTTGTTGTTCCGGTACCAATCCTTGACGCCGTGCGACGCGTGCTTGAAATGATCGATTTCGCCGACTAGCGCCCCGTAGAAATAATCGAAACCGCGCTGACGGGGCCAGTATTCGGTCTTGCCGTGTCCTAGGTGCCACTTGCCGACAAGTGCGGTCTTGTAACCTGCATCCTTGAGCGTCTGCGGCAGAAGATATTCTTCGGTGGAAAGTCCGTAAGAGCCAGCCGAAGGAATGACCCCGCTCTGCAGACCGTAGCGCAACGGATAGCGCCCGGTCATCAGCGCGGCGCGGGTGGGCGTGCACATCGGCTGGGCATAGTATTGTCCAAGCCGGGCGCCGTCAGCCGCAAGCTTGTCGATATTGGGTGTCTTGATATCGGATCCATTGAAGCCGACATCCTTCCAGCCCAGGTCGTCGGCCACGATGTAAATAATGTTGGGAGGCGGACTGTCCTGAGCCAACGCCGGTTCAGAAAGGCCGGCCGGCAAAATTCCTGCCGCAATCCCAGCCGTCAAGAGCGATCCCCCGCCCAAAAGCACATCTCGCCGTTTCAATGTGATACTCTTGCCGGTTTCCATCTGCTGAGAGCATGCGTTGGTCTGCTCGTCACTCATAGTCACTCTCCCCATTTTGCAAATCGAAGCTCTAATTTCGTCAGAATTGCCATTGTTCGGTTTTCTATAGCTTTGCATGCTGTAGTTGTTCATGTCAAAGCCCGCGGTAAGTAAGAGCCCTCATCCGGCCTGTCGGCCACCTTCTCCCATTCGCTTCGCTCACGGGCGAAGGCCCTAATGATTATTGCCTTCTCCCGTCCTGCGTAGCAAAGCGAAGCAGGATGGGAGAAGGTGGCCGACAGGCCGGATGAGGGCCCTTGGAATATCACTGCGCGTGAGATTAACGAAGTGAACGCCCATGGCCCCCTTGGCGCAGTTCAGGTGCCCTTCCATCGTCGAGCCGTCGTGGTGGACGCAGCCCACCGTTAACAGATAGAGATCGCGGACGGCAACGTAGGGATCTTCATGCTTGGCAAGCGCATGGCCTGAGAATGACTACCTTGCCGATTGAGGCAATGGCATTCTTTGCAGCCGCTGGCCACGATGGATCTGTTATCAACGCGGGAGGCTGGCATGCAATACGCTAAAGCTTTTACTGATGCATTGCAGTTCATGTGGGGAGAAGGATTTCTCTCGCCTGGCGGACATGAAGAAATTGATGACATGTTGGAAGGGCACAACCTGGCGGGAAAGCGCGTACTCGATATTGGCTCCGGTTTGGGTGCGTCGATGTGCACCTCGTCATCAGGCATGGGGCGGCTGAGGTCACTGGTATCGACGTGGAAGATCAACTGATCGAAGCCTCCCGCGCCTTTGTTGCTGACCGCGGCCTTGCCAGGCAGATCATTTTCATGCTGGTGGAGCCCGGTCTGTTGCCATTTCCGGACAACCATTTCGACATGGTATTCACCAAGGACGCCATGGTCCATATTCCGGATAAGGCGGCTCTCTACAGTGAGGTTTTGAGGGTATTGAAACCGGGCGGTCATTTTATCGCTGCAGATTGGCTATGGGCTGAAGGAGCGGAAACCAGTCCGGCGGTTCAAGCCTGGCTGTTCAAGGGACCTCTCAAGTTCACTTTTACTACACCGGCCGAAGCAGCGGCGGCGATGCGGCAAGCTGGCTTCCTGGATGCAGCAGTGACTGACCGGCGGCTCTCCAGCAAACATCGAACAGGGAAGAAATTGAAACTCTGGAGGGGCCTGCCCGGCAACGACTGGCCGCGATTGTCGGAGAAGTAATGGCTTTAAGTCGTCTTGCCAGTGCCCGCGGACGACAAAGCGTGCTCGATTCCGGCGACCTCATTCCAAGCCATTTCAGCGGCCGAAAACTTGTGACCTGACGAAACGCAGCGGAGTGCAACCTGCTCCCCCCGCTAATTAATATTGTTTCAGTGCCGGATTTTCATATTAGCGACTCAATTCAGAATCGTTTCATGGCATAATTAAGCTTCCGCTTTGGTCATCCCGTCACGCAGCAACTGAACCTCGCGGTTAAGATCGATCATCTCCGGCACGGTAAATCCGGAACGGCGTAATAGCGTATCTGTGAGGCAACCCGTCTTAGCATGAAGGTTGGTGCCCTTAAGGCTCAGATGGACTTGGACCTGACGTTCATCCGAAGCACCACGCTGGCGTTTCACAAATCCCGCGCTTTCCAGCCGTTTCACAGCCGGAGTGATCGTGCTTGGCTCAAGCGCCAGTCTATGGGCAATTGCTGTAATGGTCAGGCCGTCTATTTCCCAAAGAGCACTCAGTACGATATATTGGGTATACGTAACGCCTAGCTTATCGAGCATCGGCTTGTAGGCACGTTGAATGGCAATCGAAGCTGAGTAGATTGAAAAACAGAGTTGGCTATCGAGCGGAAGTGTGGGGGCGTCGCCCATCGTCGTCTCCTTGGTTCGATCAGTTTCATAACCTTTACCACGAAAAAGTATATCGCGATAAAGAAATCGCTTTGCAAAGTTCACGGTGCATGGTAAACGATGATTATCGTGATAATGATTATCGCAAAATACAAGAAGAGATACAAAAATGACCCAAACCCTGATCGCCGCCGCCGCAGCGCTCGCCATGGCCGCGGTCGCATTGAATCCCGTTCAAGCTGCACCTGCCGGTGCAAAGAACATCGTCCTTGTCCACGGTGGTTTCGTCGATGGCTCCGGTTGGCAGGGTGTCTATAACATTCTGAAAAAGGACGGTTACAACGTCAGCATCGTCCAGAACCCGACCCCGCCTCGCTGGCCGATGATGTCGCGGTCACCAAGCGCACGATTGCCCAGCAGGATGGCCCTGTCGTTCTTGTCGGTCATTCCTATGGCGGCGTTGTCGTCAGTGAAGCCGGTACGGATGAGAAGGTAAAAGCCGTTGTCTACATCGCGGCATTTGCACCCGACAAAGGCGAGTCTGTTTCGTCGCTGATCGCCAATCCGCCTGCCGGCGCTCCCGTGCCGCCGATCCTGCCGCCAGTTGATGGTTTCCTGTTTCTAGACAAGGCCAAATTCGCCGATTCCTTCGCGGCAGACGTCGATGGCGAAACCGCGTCATTCATGGCCGACTCGCAGGTTTCGTGGGGGGTGGAGGCTCTGAGTGGTTCTGTGACCGATCCGGTCTGGAAGAGCAAGCCAAGCTACTATTTGGTTGCAGCGAACGACCGCATGATCCCGCCGCCTGCGCAGCGCATGATGGCCCAACGCGCCGGATCGACTGTTGTGGAAACGGCTGGCAGCCATGCCGTGTACGTTTCCAAGCCGGAAGTCGTTGCAGCTCTCATTGAGCAGGCCGCCACCGCCAAGTGAATTTCGGTCTTTCTGATGCCGGAGCGTCTCCCAAACGCTCCGGTATTTCCTCGTCAATGCCGTGCTCATCGAAGTCAGGTGCGCAAGGCCCGCTTGAACAGGAAGGGCGGGAGAGGCATCGGCAGAGTTTCCGCTTTGAAAACGTGGCCGAATGTCCTCAAATGGCGCATCTGCGACATGCGAGCTTGGCAGGATCGATCTTTATTCGAGGTTGTCCTCATTGATCGTCGTTTGTGAGTACACGCCCTT
>JAHFPK010000209.1 GCA_023266715.1 Hyphomicrobiales bacterium
GCAGCAGGTCGAAGGATTTCTTGGCGGGTTTACTTTCCGGGATTTCCGTCAGTTGGCCCTTTTCTTCGGCCCACTTCTTTTCGGTGTTTGGGCCTTCTTGGGTCCATACGTTAATGCTCAAGCCGAAGTTTTGCTGAAACAGAAACTGGCCGATATTGGCTTGGACATTGCAAATGTCCAGCAACTTAACGGCGGCGTCCAGACTTTGGGCAAGGATGTCGACGAACTGAAAAAATCTGGCACAGATACGATGCAGCAGCTTAATGACCTGAAACAAAGCCAAGAGCTTATTCTGAAGCTTTTGCTGGAACAGCGAAATACCCCAGTCCAGCAGATTGTGCCGGCGGTTCCGCAGCAATGAAGGTTGTCCATGTCGAAAGCGGGCAGCATTGTTTTTGGTGCCCGGGCTGTGAAATGGTACATGGGATTACGATCGAGGGTAAGAACCCGTGGGGCTGGGATAAAAATCTTGAGGCCCCGACTTATACTCCCAGCATCCTTGTGACCTGGGAAGGCGCAATTGAAGGCAACCCGGCGAAAAAGCGCTGCCATTCCTATATTACCAAGGGAAAATTCCTTTTCCTCAATGACTGCACGCACAAGCTTGCCGGGGAGACGGTGCCAATGGTGGAGTTTCACTGGTGACAAAGTTGACGGATCTCGATGCAAAATTCATCCGTTACGAGAGGCGCGACGGACATCAATATTTCGTTTTTGTCAAAACCATTGAAGAAGCCCAGGGCGTCGAATTTTTGTGTCCGAAATGCTTTGCTATTAACGGCGGCGCCGTTGGCACACATGCGGTGATCTGCTGGTCGAGATCTCGGGGCATCGCAGATGATGTCGATCCTGGCCCAGGACGCTGGAAGCTTGATGGCACCAGCCTCGATGATCTCACCCTGAATGCGGATCCGCCAAGCGGTGCCAGGTCCGTCCAGTTGAATGGCGGCTGTGCCTGGCATGGGTTCGTCATCAACGGAGACGCTGTATAGGGTATCGCAGCAATTTGTGTTACATGGATTGAGTTGTAAAATGGAGAATTCAAATGTTGATGGAATATTTAGTACGTGGAGAATATGCATGGCTTGTCTATATCGTGCTGTTCATCGTTATCGGTGTAGGAATAGCGGTCTATGTCGGCAACCGACAGGCCTACCGCATGGCCAGAATGAAACTGGAATTTCAGCAACGGGAAGCCAATGAAGAGCGTCGGATGAAGCAACTCGTTATCGAGCATGAGAAACCAAAAGAATCAAAGAATATTGCGGTCATCGATCAGGCCCCGTCTACTAAAGGCGATTAAACGGTCAAGGCCCGAGTCGTCACCCGGGCCTTGTTTTCCACCAATCTTTGTTCCCGATTGGCAGGGGTCAGCGCTCTAACCATCTGAGCTATTCCCGGGCGGCCCCGGCAAGCAGGACTCGAACCTACGACCTCTGACTAACTCCTTATGCCACCATTTTTTGATCGATGCATTCAAAGTCTATTGCCTGGACTTTCCCGTTGCACCAATCTTCAAATTTCTGCCTATGACTCGGATTCAGCTCCCAAAGCTTTTGCCATATTTCGCCTATGGCGTCATCGGCCTTGAACATATTGGGGTTCATCCATTGTCCGTCGCAGACCGGTTCGCCGGTGTCAACATACTTGGCGGTGCAGTGCCAGCATGGCATGACCGTCAATTCCTTTGTGAGCCTTGTCGGCTTCTTTTCGGAATAGTGCCATTTGATTTCACCTGCCAAGTGCTCTATCCATACTGGACAGAGCCGCGCAGTGAGCAATTCTATCTCCGATCCAAAGCGAGTGTAGATAGCCATTTCGTATCTCCTTTCATGATGTCAATTAGCGTTTGCCGCTCGGGGTCAGATCCCGGGCGGCGATGCTATTATAGCACAGTCGGTTTTCGCAAAATGCAAAATAGGCCCGTTTTCATTGGTCCCCTTATTGATATGGCTACGGAATATCTGTGCGCTTATGTCGCAAAACGTTGAAAAACCAAAGGCCGGCGGGGAACATGTCCTGGCCGGCCTTTCTACTCCAAGCCCGTGAGTTGCTTTCGCGCAGAGCCCTACGGTTCGACCTTGCTTGTTTCGCTCCGGGATCTCATGAATCTTTGTCTTCGGCCAAAGGAATGCAGCTAATGGCGACATGGGGAGCAAATTTGCTGGCATTGTGCCAGGCGAATCCACATTCATCCCGGGTTACGACTTGAGAAGAGATGTCTCCGGTTAGAAGATTTGTAATGACCATCAAAACTTTGATCAATTCATTTTCTCCCCGTCACTGCCTTTAATCGCCTTTGGCACAGTGTTCACCAAAATCTTGCCAAGTTCAAGCGCATCGGCGCGCCTCATGTAAATGGCGACCGCTAGTTGTGGTGGGGTTTTACCCAATGGGTCGATGGCGTTGCAGTCGATTCTGACAAGCCCGTCTTCCTGGACATAAAGCTGAAATTGGTTTGCGAAACAGATCATTGGTGTTTTCTCCTTTTAATTATTCATCCGGCGGTTCCCCGCATTCAACTCGAATTGGCGGATGGATATTGCCAAAAATGGTTACGTGAAGGGCGCCGCCGGCATTTAGGATTGCCAATTCCTTTGGCGTCAGTAGCCACGCAGATGTCATGGTAGGGGGTTCTTGCTCATTAGTTTTATCGATGTCCACATTATCCCGCAAAGGAAGATCCAGGTATCCCTGAGACTTTCCGATAACCCGAGTACATCCAGGAATTCTTCCTATTTGCATGTTTCCTCAATCACCTTCGCGGCGCGGCGGAGGGGGCAATGGCCGTCACAGTTTTCCCTCCGGAAATTCGATTGCAGCATCCAAGTCTTTCTGTAATTCGGCCACCCTTTCCCTGAGGCTGGCTATCTCGGCGGCTTGGCGGTGGATGCCTGCCAATGCGCGGGCGATAGAAATCCCATCATCAATGGAGGCGGCACGGCACACAATTTTTGTTTCATGCCCGGTTGACGACATGACGAAGACACCTGCATTGTTACCTCCGAGCGAGCCCATGGCTTCATCGCCCTGCTCCTTGAACAGGTTGTCGCTAACTTCCCCGGACCAAATCTGCGCCCCGTCCGGAAGGTCTATGAGAACGCCAACGGGACCGCCATCTTCATCCTCGACAATCCAAGTCTCTTTCGCCTCGCTCAGTTCCGCCGCGTCCGCATCAGGCGCGGGGATGGAGGCGCGAACCTGCGCTAGGGCCTCGGCGTCAGTTTTCCCTTCACCTTTGTACGACATTCCGCGCCCGTCAGTGAAAAGCCAAAACGTATGTGGCTTCCCGTTCAAGCGATAATCATTGTGAACGGCAACCGTCAGGCCCATAGCTCTCAAATCATCGACCGTCAGCCCTGCTTGGGTGGTGGGGGTCATGGGAATGTCTCCAGTTGCGTTCCGCTTTTGATGTAAAGGGGATGTTTAGGTGCACCTGATTTGGTCTTTCCGAAGCAATAGACGGCGGGCTTGTGAAGGGTCGCAAGGTCAATCGCGCCGCCACTAAAACGGCTGGCATAGGGGTGTGCTCCCCAAGCGCAGATAACCACGTCACAACGTCCCGCCGCTGCATCAATGATGCCAGCATTGCCCGCGCCCATTGCCTCAGAGGGCTTTGTCGGCAAATCCTTGGGCTTGGTGGCACGGAACGCCATGAGGTTCACGACCTCGAAGCTGCCATAGCCAAGTCCTGACAACAGCCGGACGCATGACCTAATTGTGGCATCATCTTTTGTGGCATCTGCTGTGGACGGATTTAACATGATGAGCAAGGCGCGGGGCTTCTTGTAATCCCATGTCCGGCGCAGCAAATAGCGGTACTTTTTACAATCAGAAATCACCGCATCATTTTCCAGATATTTTGCCACGCTCATGCTTTCTCCTTGGGTTGGGAAGGTATGGCGCGGATGGCGTCGGCAAGCATATCTGCGCCAATGATGTGATCATTTGCATCACATAGTTTTGCCGCCCGCTCCCGCATATCAGCAGCACCACGGGCGTAGGCGGCTGCGATCTCGGCGTCCTTCTGGTCGGTGACGGGCGGGGCGGCGTCATACATGGCGTGGTAGATTTTTTCGTAAAGCGGTGGCTCGCCAATTCCCGGCAACTGCGTATTGACGCCAGCAACCCGCATTTTGTGCGTAATCTTGCGCGGCACCAATTTTGTTTCCGGCGTTGCCTTCCCCGCCTTCTTGCGGAGGGATTGTTCGGAGTCGGTCATTGTACGGGCCTCAATTTAGAAAACTCATTTGCAAGAAGAATTGCACCCCATATAACGGCTATGTAGTCTAGCGTTACACTCCAATGTGGCGGCGCAGGGAGACTAGCAGTGCCAATGAAAATAAACCCGCTTGCTAGCTTGAATTTATTCATCTTCCGCTTCCTTCTGTGTGGTGGTCAGTCATCTTGATCATGGCGCCCCCATAGCTCTTCGATCTCATCTTCGAGCACCATTTCCCACCACTTCAACAGCCGCCAGCCGCCGAACGTCACGACATTCACCGCGGCCAGAATTGTGATTGCCCAATCAAACGCAGTCATGGCTTTATCCTTTCAAAAGTGTAGGCCGCGACCCGCATTCGATAATAGGCACTTCGGCTCTTACCAGCGAGTACCCAAGGCGGAACCGGACCATGGCGAACCGCAATCGTTGCTACGGCTCTTTCAACAGTCCACCCCATTTTCTGAATGCGCTGGCGTAAAGTATGCGGCTTGTGGCCAAATCTTTCGGCCAATTCTAAGATGGTGACAACGCGGCCTTCAAACGTCACCCGAGGGTTTTTGCTGTAATTCCTGTTCTGTTGGGCATATGTCGCCCACCGACAATTTTCCGGTGTGTACCCCTTGTCGTTATCCTTTCGATCAATGGTCAGCTTTTTATCGTAACCATTGGCCATTGCCCAGACCATGAAAGGCTCAAATGATTCTATCCATTCTTCGCAGATCGTGATTCCGCGCCCACCATAGCGAGGATAAGCAGCATCACTTTTATTGAGGCATCGGCGCTTCATCCCGCACCAAATATTATACAGTCGGGTTTCCCTCATGCCGTGCTTTCTTGGCCAGCCTCGAACACCCTTCATTTTAACCTCTCAAACGTGTAACAGGCACACCACGGGTTAGCATCCCACGAGCCGGGGCCGTTGATTGATTCCCATATCAGTTCATAGACTTTTTTCGCCGTGTCCCATGCTGCGTCACCGTCTTTGCTTTCCATGTAAAGGACACGCGAATCATCGACCGCAATCAGTTCTCCCGGTGGAAGTTGGCCACCAATGGCCCAAT
>JAHFPK010000210.1 GCA_023266715.1 Hyphomicrobiales bacterium
TGCGCACCGAACTGTTGCAGCATGAAATTGTTGTGGAAGGCATGGGCGGCGAAACACTTGATGTTGAAGTGTCCGCCATGAAAGGCACCAATCTCGACAAGCTTCTGGATTCCATTCTGCTGCAGGCGGAAGTCCTGGATTTGAAATCCAATCCGGACCGCGAGGCATCAGGACTTGTGGTTGAAGCCCAGCTTGACAAAGGCCGGGGCCCTGTGGCCACGGTTCTGGTTCAACGCGGCACCTTGCGCCTTGGCGATATTTTCGTTGCAGGTTCCGCTTGGGGCCGGGTTCGCGCCTTGATCAACGACAAGGGCGAACAGATCAAAGAAGCGGGACCTTCGGTTCCGGTTGAAGTTCTTGGCTTGAGTTCAGCACCGGAAGCCGGCGATCAGTTTGACGTGGTGCCCAATGAAGCGCGCGCCCGCGAAATCACCGACTACCGGGAACGCAAGCGCCGCGACAGCCGCGGCACAACCGTTGTACGTTCATCACTCGAGCAGATGATGAGCCAGCTTTCACAGGCGGGCCGCAAGGAATTCCCGATCCTCGTCAAGGCTGACGTGCAGGGCTCCGCCGAAGCCATTGTTCAGGCGCTTGAAAAAATCGGCAATGATGAAATCCGCTCGCGGGTCGTTCACTACGCGGTGGGTGGCATCAACGAAAGTGACATCGGGCTGGCGACGGCATCGGGTGCGGTAGTGCTGGGCTTCAATGTCCGTGCGAGCGGCCAGGCAAGGGATGCGGCCGAACGGGCCGGTATCGAAATCCGTTATTACAACATCATCTATGATCTTGTTGACGACATCAAAGCGGCCATATCCGGCAAGCTTGCGCCGGAACTCCGCGAAACATTCCTGGGCAACGCGAAGATTCTGGAAGTCTTCAACATCACCAAGGTCGGCAAGGTGGCGGGTTGCCAGGTTACCGAAGGCAATGTGCAGCGCGGTGCCAAGGTCCGCCTTATCCGCGACCACGTTGTGGTGCATGAAGGAACACTTTCGACACTCAAGCGCTTCAAGGATGAGGTGCGGGAAGTGCAGGTCGGCCAGGAATGCGGCATGGCATTTGAAGGCTACCAGGATATGCGCGTTGGCGATGTGATCGAATGCTTCCGCGTTGAGAAGATCCAGCGCAAGCTGGATTAACAAGCCGATGCGCCCTACTCGAGGTTCTGCGGGACCATCCCAACGTCAGCTTCGCGCCGGCGAATTGATCCGGCATGCGCTGGCTGATATTTTGATGCGGGGCGATACGGGCGATCCGGAGTTGGAGAAGCTGGCCGTCAGCGTGGTTGAAGTGCAGATGTCGCCGGATTTGCGCATTGCCACGGCCTATGTGCGGGGCCTGATCAATGGGCAGGATAAGCTGGTGTTGGCTGCCTTTGAGCGGAACAAGAAATATATTCGCGGGTTAGTCGCGCCTCGCATTGATATGAAATTTATGCCGGAAATTCGCTTCCGCATCGATACCGCGCTGGAATATGCCCAGAAAATTGACGATCTTCTGGCTAATCCCAAGGTTGCTGGCGATTTGAAAAAAGAAGTTTGAGTGAATTGGCTTCTGCATGAATCCTACCCCCCATCTCTCCATGGTCGGGCTTGACCCGACCACCCAGTGGTTCAGCCCGGCGCTTTGTTTTGCAAAAAATTTTATGTCTGCAACGACTGGTCAAATTTGTGCCCATGATCAAGTCTGGTTGGTCGGGTCAAGCCCGACCATGGAGCGTTGGGGGGTATGAAAAAGCGTGGGCAACCCGTCCATGGTTGGGTGGTGTTTGACAAGCCGCCGGGCATGACGTCGACGCAGGCCGTTGGGAAAATCAGGCGGTTGTTTGATGCGGAAAAGGCGGGGCATGGGGGGACATTGGATCCACTCGCTACCGGTTTGCTGCCTATAGCGCTTGGGGAAGCCACCAAAACCGTGCAATGGGCTATGGATGGGCGGAAAATCTATCGTTTTGAGGTAACCTGGGGCGCGGAACGCTCCACCGATGATATGGAAGGCGAGATTACGGCGAAATCCGAGTTGAAACCTGCAAAAGAAAGTATTGAATCGATACTTATCGAGTTTCAGGGCGATATTCTTCAAGCCCCACCTGCTTTTTCGGCAATCAAGATTGAAGGGGAACGGGCCTATGATCTGGCGCGGGCTGGCGAGAAGGTGGACATGGCCGAACGGTCTGTGACCATTGAAAAACTCGTTCTGGTGAATTGCCCTGATGCCGATCATGCGGTTTTTGAAGTTACCTGTGGCAAGGGCACCTATGTGCGCTCGCTGGCGCGGGACATGGGGCGGAAACTGGGATGTTTGGGCCATGTTTCCATGTTGCGACGGATTGCCGTTGGGCCTTTTACCGAGGCAGACATGATTCCGCTGGATAAACTCATAGAAATGAGCCATAAGCCCCTCGGCAATAGTGCCGAAAACGGGGTTCTTCGCCCCCTCGAGACCGTGCTGGACGGCATCCCGGCACTGGCCTTGAAGGATGCGGAAGCCCAGCGCCTGAAGCAGGGTCAGTCAATTCTGCTCAGAGGTGCGAACGCTCCCGTAGCATGCGATACGGTTCTGGTGACCTGGGATTCAAAACCCCTTGGCATTTGCAGCATCGAACAGGGAGCGCTCAAGCCGAAGCGCCTGTTTAACCTTTAGACATCTTGGAGATGGCCGAATGACGATGACAGCCGAGCGCAAAACCGCGCTCATGAAAGACTATGGAACCAAGCCCGGCGACACGGGCTCACCCCAAGTGCAGGTTGCTCTTTTGACAGAGCGCATCAATGGTCTGACCGATCATTTCAAAACCCACAAGAAGGACAATCACTCACGCCGTGGTTTGTTGAAGATGGTGAGTTTGCGCCGTGGACTTCTCGACTTTTTGAAGTCGAAGGATGAGGGCCGTTATCAGACCCTGATCAAGCGTCTCGAAATCCGCCGCTAATCCAGCGGCTGACGATTGTATGAGCGGGCGGATCACCGAATTGCCGCCCGCGTCCCCGCTTCACAAGTCTGGCAATAGGGCCAGGTTTTGATTGCCCAATGGGGATGCCGTCCAGGTAGGTGAACGCAAGTGGCGGCGAAGGGCAAAAAGGAATGTTATATGTTTAAGATTGATGTTGAAGAATTGGAATGGGCCGGAAAGCCCTTGCGCATTGAAACCGGCCGCATGGCGCGCCAGGCAGATGGCGCAGTAGTCGTCACCTACGGCGAGACAACGGTTCTTGCCACTGCAGTTGCCGCGCGCGCGGAAAAGCCCGGAATTGATTTTTTCCCGCTCACGGTGAACTACCAGGAAAAGACCTATGCCGCGGGCAAGATTCCTGGCGGCTATTTCAAGCGTGAAGGCCGGCCCACGGAAAAGGAAACTTTGGTTTCCCGCCTGATTGACCGTCCCATTCGCCCGTTGTTTCCCGCCGGTTTTCGCAATGAAACCCAGGTCATTGCAACGGTGCTTTCCTATGATCTCGAAAATGACAGCGACATTGTCTCGCTGATTGCCTCGTCCGCGGCTCTCACGCTTTCCGGCATTCCCTTCATGGGCCCGGTCGGCGGCGCCAGGGTTGGCGTGATCGACGGCGCGTTCGTGCTGAACCCGACGCAGGAGCAGATGAAGACTTCTGACCTTGATCTCGTTGTTGCAGGCACGTCAGATGCGGTGCTGATGGTTGAATCAGAAGCCAAGGAGCTTTCGGAAGAGCAAATGCTCGGCGCCGTGATGTTTGGCCATGCGGGCTTCCAGCCTGTCATTGACGCAATCATCCGTCTGGCTGAGCGTTCATCGCGCGAGCCCCGTGATTTCACGCCGGATGACAATGAGAAACTTTACAAGGCGGTCAAGAAATCCGTCGAGAAGGATCTTCGCGCGGCTTACGCCATTCCTGCCAAGGAAGCGCGCCAGGAAGCTGTGGCCCAGGCCAGGGACAAGGTTGTGGAAGCCTTGGTGGATGAGGAGAAAGAAAATTCTCCGACACTGCAGAAAGTTGCTGAAGCCTTCAAGGATCTTGAGAAGGATATTGTCCGCAACAACATTCTCGACACGGGCCTGCGTATTGATGGCCGCGACACCAAGACCGTGCGCCAGATTGTGGCCGAAGCGTCGGTGCTTCCCCGCACCCACGGGTCGGCACTGTTTACCCGCGGTGAAACCCAGGCATTGGTTGTGACCACACTCGGCACCGGTGAAGACGAGCAATATGTCGACTCGCTTGATGGCACCTACAAGTCCAAGTTCATGCTGCATTACAACTTCCCTCCCTTCTCGGTGGGTGAAGTGGGCAGGCTTGGCGGTGCAGGCCGCCGCGAAATCGGCCATGGCAAATTGGCCTGGCGGGCGATCAATCCGGTGTTGCCACCGGCAGACCAGTTCCCCTACACCATTCGTGTTGTCTCCGAGATCACCGAATCCAACGGCTCGTCCTCGATGGCAACCGTGTGCGGATCTTCGCTGGCCCTGATGGATGCGGGTGTTCCCTTGAAAGCGCCGGTGGCTGGCATTGCCATGGGCCTTATCAAGGAAGACGAACGCTTTGCCGTACTTTCGGATATTCTCGGCGACGAGGATCATCTGGGCGACATGGACTTCAAGGTGGCGGGCACCAGCAATGGCGTGACGGCGCTGCAGATGGATATCAAGATCACCGGCATCACCGAAGAGATCATGAAGGTTGCGCTGTGGCAGGCGAAAGACGGCCGCATGCATATTCTGAGCAAGATGGCCGAGGCGCTCGAAAACGCCCGTCCGGGCCTTGGCGAGCATGCACCGCGCATTGAAGTGATCAAGATTCCAACCGACAAGATCCGTGAAGTGATTGGAACGGGCGGCAAGGTGATCCGTGAAATCGTGGAAAAGACCGGCGCCAAGATCGACATCCAGGATGATGGCACGGTGAAAGTTGCGTCTTCATCGGGTGCTGCAATCACGGCTGCGATGAAGTGGATCAAGAGCATCGTGTCGGAACCGGAAGTCGGCGAAATCTATGACGGCAAGATCGTCAAGGTCGTGGACTTCGGCGCGTTCGTTAATTTCTTCGGAGCGAAAGACGGGCTGGTTCATGTTTCCGAACTTGCGCAAAAGCGCGTGAATAAAGTGTCCGACGTGGTTAACGAGGGCGACCTCGTGAAGGTCAAGCTTTTAGGGTTTGATAACCGCGGCAAGGTTCGCCTGTCGATGAAGCAGGTTGATCAAGTCACAGGTGAAGACCTGTCAAAGCAACAGGCGGAGGCAGCGCCAGCAGAAGAAGCTGACGCCTCGTAAATTTGCATT
>JAHFPK010000014.1 GCA_023266715.1 Hyphomicrobiales bacterium
GATCATAGATTTAGGTCCTGAAGGCGGTGACGGCGGCGGCGAGATTGTTGCCGCCGGAACGCCGGAAGATGTATCCCGCGAGAAACGCAGCTACACCGGACACTACCTCAAGGAAATCCTCAAGCGCCGCGCCCCCAGCATCGAGGCAGCGGAGTGAACCAATCTGTTTATGTTGATCCGCTTTCTTCAGTGTCCTGTCGTTTAGAGCTGAATTGCAGCGGAAAAATACTCGGTCCCGCTTCGGGAGCTCTTTGGAAAAGAAGCAATAGGACTTATTTGATTTCAAATTGGCATGTGTTCTCAGGCCGCAATACTTACACCGGACAGCCTTTAGTTGAAAAATCTGGTGCTCTTCCAGACACAATCTCACTCAAAATAGCAATGGAAACAATCAATGGCATCGAGTGGTTCAACTTAGATCTCCCCCTCCATGACGGCTTAAACTCCAAATGGTTGCAGCATCCAACCAAGGCTCAAGACATCGATGTTGCGGCGCTAGAAATTCCAAATCATCTGTTAGGATACAACTATCAGGCGCTTGGAGAAAAGTTTCAGGAACACGACATAAAGGTTGGAGTTGGCGACGATATTTTCATAATTGGGTACCCACTTGGGCTACAAAAACAGTTTGGATTCCCAATTTGGAAGCGGGGAACAATTGCTAGCGAATTCGATGTTCCAGTTGATAATCTCCCATTATTTCTAGTTGATGCTGCGACGCGAAATGGAATGTCTGGGTCGCCCGTGTATTCAAGAAAAAAGGGTTCGTACCAATCTCTGGGTGGAGAAACGGTTTTTGTTGATGGATCGGCCACAAGATTTCTAGGCATTTACTCAGGTCGATATGGCGCAGAAGATGAGTTGTCGGCACAATTGGGTCGAGTATGGCATGCGAAGTTGGTAACCGAAGTTTTGGATGGCGGAAAAATGGGAGACTACGAAATACGTAAACAATGATGTCTTCCAGAAAGCTTCTCTCCATGACCGCCCTTGAGGCAGTCATCCAGTCTGGATCATTGGCTCGGGGGCCGATGATGGAGAGTTGTGAATGTTGCCGCAATTCTCTAAATCACACCCCACAAGTGTTTTACCGTGGCGTTCATCTGAACAGCCGATTGGATTTCAGCGATGCTCCTGTCTCAAGGGGCCTTGCGCTCACAAGCTGGAATTACAATTTTGGAGAATAGCCGTTTATAGCCGAAGCACCGTACGCTGTCAAGGCTTATTTTCCTATAACGGAAAATTAGAACACGGTGAGTTCTGGATTTGTGACTTGGTTACAAGCGCCTTACCAAGTGAAAAACTTGTCCGTATCTTTCTGCTAAACTATATGTAATTTAACTTGCTACAGAAAAAACTTTTGCTATTTTTAGCACCATTGACAACCAACTGGAGACACCTCTGCAATGCTTACCGGAATTATCCCCGCATCCTGGTCCGGCCCGCTTCATGCCGCACTTCGCATCATGACCGGCCTGCTTTTTCTTGAACACGGCATGACCAAAATTCTTCATTGGCCGGCAACCGACTATTTCCCCGCAGGCCAACCCCTTCCGGCACTCATGCTGGTCGCTGGCATATTGGAGCTCGTGGGTGGCGCCCTGATTACTGTTGGTCTCTTCACCCGCATCACCGCCTTCATTCTCGCCGGCCAGATGGCAGCGGCCTATTTCATGGCTCACATGCCGCAGAGCCTCTTCCCCGTGCAAAACCAGGGTGATGCTGCAATCCTGTTCAGCTTTGTGTTCCTCTATTTCGCGGCCGCCGGCGCCGGCCCCTTCAGTGTTGACGAAGCCCGCAACTAATTTTTTCCGCAAAAAACAAAAGGCCGGAAATCTTCCGGCCTTTTTTATTCCCGCACTTTCCGAAGCTTCGCCCAATACTCCAGCCGCTTCTTCACCTCGCGCTCAAAGCCGCGCTCCGGCGGGTTGTAATATTGCTCGCGGCCCATCTCCGCCGGAAAATAATTCTGCCCGGAAAAGGCCTCCGGCTCATCGTGGTCATAGCGATAGCCCGCGCCATACTCCTGTTCTTTCATCATCTTGGTGGGCGCATTGAGGATGATCTTCGGCGGCGCCAGCGAACCCGTTTCCCTAGCGTGCTTCATGGCCGCACTGAAAGCCGTATAGGACGCGTTGGATTTTGGCGCCGTGGCAATATAAATCGTTGCCTGTGCCAAGGCCAACTCCCCTTCCGGACTGCCGAGAAAATCAAACGTATCCTTGGCAGCCAGCGCCTGATGCAAGGCTTCTGGATCAGCCAGCCCCACATCCTCAATTGCCATGCGCACCAGACGCCGCGCCAGAAACAACGGATCCTCGCCAGCCGCCAGCATGCGGGCCAGATAATAGAGGGCCGCATCGGGATCAGAGCCCCGCACCGATTTATGCAAGGCGGAAATCAGGTTGTAATGGCCATCCGCCGCCTTGTCGTAAAGCGGCATCCGCTTTTGCACGATCTTGGCCATAGCCTCCGATGTAAGTGGAACTGCCCCTTCCGGCACGCTCGCATAGATCTCTTCGACAAGATTAAGGATATAGCGGCCGTCCCCATCAGCCATGGCAATCAAGGCAGACATCGCCTGATCATCGACCGGAAGGGCGCGCTTCTCAAACAATTCGGCGCGACTCACAAGCGCTGCCATCGCCTGTGCATCGAGCCGGTTCAACACCAGAACCTGCGCCCGCGACAGCAACGCGCCATTCAATTCAAAGGACGGATTTTCCGTCGTTGCACCAACCAAGGTAATTGTGCCGTCCTCCACAAAGGGCAAAAACGAATCCTGTTGTGATTTGTTGAAGCGGTGAATTTCGTCAACGAACAACAGGGTGCCCCTGCCTTGCTCGCGCCTGATGCGGGCCTGTTCAAAGGCCTTCTTCAAATCTGCAACGCCGGAAAAAATCGCCGACATCTGTTCAAAAGCAAGGCCCGTCTCTCCCGCCAGCAGCCGTGCGATTGTCGTCTTGCCCGTCCCTGGTGGCCCCCACAGTACGATGGAAGGAATGCGCCCCGAAGCCAGCATACGGCTAAGCATGCCGTCTTTTCCCGTAAGCTGCTCCTGGCCCACAACGTCGCTCAATTTCTGTGGCCGTAGCCGATCCGCCAAGGGTCGTGGCGCGTCCTTGCCGAAACCTGCAGCTTCGAAAAGTGAGCTCATTAGCGCAGGGTCATTTGCAATTTGCGCCCGCCGCGGTTGATCTCGATTTCCCAATAACCTTCGTCAATGGACGCGGCTTTTTGCAAGTCATCAACACTGGCGATCGAAACCCCGTTAACCTCCAGCAATATGTCTCCCTTTCGGAAAAATCTTTTTGCCGGCCCATTCTTGATATCAAGGGCCACCACGCCGCTGAGACTTGAAGGCACGCCCAGTTCTTCCGCCACCGCCGGGGAAAGATTGGCCACCACCATGCCTTGCAGGGGACTGTTGCCTTCCATCAAGGTTTCTGAACGATCAGTTGTTTCCGGAGCAGCCACAAGCTTGACGCTGGCCTCGTGTGCCTTGCCGCCCCGCTGATATTCAATAATCGACTCCTGACCGATCTTCGATGTCGCCACCCGGTAATTGAACTCCTTGGCATTTTCAATGGGATGCCCATCAAGAGCCAGAATAACATCGCCCTGCTTCAATCCCGCAGTCCGGAGCGGACTCTCCGGATGAAGGCCCGCAACGAGCGCGCCTTCCGGTCGGGCAAAGCCAAGCGATTCAGCAATATCGGCGGTCACGTCCTGCAGATCTGCGCCACTCCATGGCCGTTGAATCTTCGTACCACTCTCTGCCGACTGCACTACGGTTTTCACCATGTTGGAAGGAATTGAGAATCCTATCCCTATCGATCCGCCAGAGCGCGAAAAAATCGCCGTATTGATGCCCACAAGTTCGCCCGCCATGTTCACCAAGGCTCCACCGGAATTTCCGGGGTTGATGGCCGCATCGGTCTGAATAAAGAACTGGTAATCGCTGATGCCCACCTGCGTGCGCGCCAGTGCCGACACGATGCCGCTGGTCACCGTCTGCCCGACACCGAAGGGATTGCCGATCGCCAGAACCAAATCGCCCACTTCCAAATTGTCAGAGTCGCCAAATTGGAGTGCAGCCAGTTCCTCTTCGCCAACATCAATCTTGAGCACGGCAAGGTCGCTGCGTTCATCGGCCAACAGCACCTTCGCCTCAAACTCGCGCTTGTCAGCGAGGACCACACGGATATCCGTGCCCCCGCGGATCACATGATTGTTTGTGACAATCAACCCAGACGCATCAACGATAACCCCTGAACCAAGCGAATTTTCCACCTGTCTCCGCGGGCGGCTGAAATTACCCCGGTCACCAAAGAATTGCCGGAAAAATGGATCATTGAAAAGGCCAAGCTGGGTGTCTTGGGTCGTCAAGGTCTTTGAATAAACATTCACCACTGCCGGAGCCGTTGCCTTGACCACCGGTGCAAAGGAAAGCTGCACCTGGGACTGGGATTTGGGAATTGTTGCCGCCCCTAGTGCTGATGGTCCGAGCAGGGTAAGGCAAGTGAAAACCAAAGCAACTAACAACCGCATTTCAGCTCCAAATTTTCCAGACATGTTCTATCAAGTAGCCAGCTTTGGCGATAAGATGGCAAACAGCTTTATATAGCACGAATCGATGAAACACACCTCCTTTGCAAAGCGCCTGAACATGCTTAACGCGACCTCAAATCTGACCTTTGAATCTGCCGCCGCAGCCTCCCTGGCTTTGCAGCCCGATGCGCCCCTCTTCTGTTTCAGCGCCACGCAGTTGTGCGAACGCGCACTGGTCTTTCTGAAGGGTTTCCCCGGTGAAACCACCTTTGCGGTAAAAGCTAACTCGTCACCCCAGGTGATCAAGGTATTGGCGGAGGCGGGCATCAACGCTTGGGATGTGGCCTCGGTTCATGAAATGGCCATGGTCAGTAAAATTGTTTCCATGGCCCGCTTTCACTACCATAATCCGGTCAAGTCGCGCCGTGAGATCAGTGACGCCTATAAGATCTACAAATGCCAACGCTATGTTGTGGATTGCCGCGAAGAGCTTGCAAAAATTGCCGATATTGTGGGCCCTGCAAAAAATATTGAAATCGCTGTCCGCTTCGTGCTGCCCCGCGAGCGCGGTTCGTCGGCCCATGATTTTTCCACCAAGTTTGGCGCCCCCGATTATATTTGCGTGGAGCTGCTGAAGCAGGTCGTGGCTCTGGGCTATACGCCGCTGCTCACCTTTCATCCCGGTTCCCAATGCACGGAACCCCGAAATTATGTCCGTCACATCGAGGCCGCCGCGCGCATTGCCAAAACGGCAAGCGTGACGATTTCCAAACTTAATGTCGGCGGCGGCTTTCCCGCCAATTATGTGCTCAGCACGGCACCCGAACCGCAAGTGTTTTTCAAGGCCATTGAGAAATCAGTGCTCAAGGCTTTTGGAAAAGAGAACAGGCCAGCCTTGGAGTGCGAACCAGGCCGCGGGCTGGTGGCAACCTGCATGTCACTGCTCACCCGCGTCAAGCTCGTCTGCACCGATGGCGATGATATTTTCATCAATGACGGCGTGTACGGCGGCCTCATGGAATATATGCAGGTGCCCGATCTGGAGCCGCCGTTTCGCGTAATCCGCGACGGCAAAGTAATTGAAGGGGATGCCAAGTCGTTCAAGGTCTTTGGTCCCACCTGTGATCCTCTCGACGTGCTGCCCCATAGGCTGGATATTCTCGCCACCCTGCGCGAGGATGACTACATCGAATTCGGCTCGCTTGGCGCTTACGGCCTCGCCACCATGACGAATTTCAACGGCTACGGCGGCAACGCCATCGTGGCCGTGGATCAGGCCTTTGCCTTGTAAGTCCCCACTTTCGTCATTTCGAAGCGAAGCGTCCTCATTCCGTCATTCCGGCGATAGCCGGAATCTGGTTGACTGGATTTAGAAGGCAACATGTGTTTACTCCGCATACTGATAAGTAGATTCCGGCTTTCGCCGGAATGACGGAATAGGAGTGATGAGAGCATAATTCACCCCAGCCATGCAGCCCCTCGACTTGTCGTTCAAGGAACCCTGCCCTAAGCACTGACCATGCACCATTCATCTAACTTGCGCGGTATTGTTTTTATGGTTCTGGCTGGCGGCACCTTTGTTGCCAACGACAGCTTCATGAAACTTGTGCTCGCCGATACGCCGCCCATGCAGGTGCTGTTGATGCGTGGCATGGCGGCCACCCTCTGGTGCCTGCCCCTGGTCTTCATATTGGGTTACGGCCGTGACATTCACCGCGTCTTCAATCCCTGGGTACTGCTTCGTGCCGCATTTGAAATTCTCGCCGTTACCAGTTTTATTTTGGCGCTCAACCATATGCCCATCGGTGATATCACCGCGATTTTCCAGATATCTCCCCTTTTTGTGGTCATCGGCGTTTCGCTGATCTGGGGCGAAAAAATTGGGCCAATACGCACAGCGCTCATTGCACTGGGGCTCACCGGCGCACTCTTGGTTGCCCAACCGGGCAGTACCAGCGCTTCGCCCTACGCGGCGTTTGGTTTTCTCACGGCCATTGGTTCGGCCTTGCGGGATCTCGCGGGCAGGAAAGTGCCCCACGGAATTCCAGGGATTGTTGTGGCCCTGACGACCATTATCGCCGTGATGGCAGTTGCAGGGCTTTCCACTGTTAGTTTTGAGACTTGGGTTCCGCCGAGCAACGCCAACATCCTCAAGATGCTGGCAGCGGGGTTATTTCTGGTTGGCGGCCACACCTTCGTATTTCTGGCCTTCCGCTTTGCCAAGGCGGCGGCGGTCGCACCCTTCTATTACACCTTCACCCTGTGGGCGATGCTCTCAGGCCTTGTAGTTTTTGGCGACATTCCGAACTGGCTTTCCATCATTGGTATCGTGTTCATCCTTGGAAGCGGCCTCGCCAGCGTGGCACTCGACCAGCGCACAAAAAACAAGGGCAGGATTGCTCCTGCCCTTTGAAACTTCAACGCGTGGAAAAACTTACGCTGCTACTGCTTCCTTGGATTCCTCACCCGACTTCATCGTCGGACCCGAATCCTTGCCCTTTTCAGCTGGATCACGATCCACAAACTCAATCACAGCCAGAGGCGCATTGTCGCCAACGCGGAAACCCGCCTTCATGATGCGGGCATAGCCGCCCTTGCGGTCCTTGAAGCGGGCGGCAAGAATGTCAAACAGCTTCTTCACCTGGGTTTCATCACGCACTTGGCTCATCGCCTGACGCCGCGCATGCAGCCCGCCCTTCTTGGCCAGCGTAATCAGCTTCTCGATGACCGGGCGTAAATCCTTGGCCTTTGGCAAAGTGGTTACGATCTGCTCATGTTTGATCAATGCCGCCGACATGTTGGCAAACATCGCCAAACGATGGGGCACCGTGCGGTTGAACCGACGACCTCTAAAACCATGACGCATAACCGTTCTCCTTAAACCCGCCCCGCCGCAGCAAGACGCTTCTTAAATTAGTAATGGGTTTCAAATTTCTTGGCGAGGTCTTCGATGTTCTCCGGCGGCCAGTTCGGCACTTCCATGCCGAGGTGCAACCCCATCTGGGCCAGGACTTCCTTGATCTCGTTCAGCGACTTGCGTCCGAAGTTCGGCGTACGGAGCATCTCCGCTTCCGACTTCTGGATGAGGTCACCGATGTAGACGATGTTGTCGTTCTTCAGGCAGTTGGCCGAGCGTACCGAAAGCTCAAGCTCATCAACCTTCTTGAGAAGGGCTGCGTTGAACTCCAGCTCAGGGCGAACTTCTTCAAGCACGACCTTGGAAGGCTCGGCAAAGTTGATGAACACCGTGAGCTGGTCCTGCAGGATGCGCGCCGCATAGGCCACGGCATCTTCCGGTGTCATCGAACCATCGGTTTCAACCGTCATGATCAGCTTGTCATAGTCAAGAATTTGGCCCTCGCGGGTATTCTCGATCTTGTAGGACACGCGGCGCACCGGGCTGTAAATTGAATCAACCGGGATCAAGCCAATGGGCGCATCTTCCGGGCGGTTGCGCTCGGAGGATACATAGCCCTTGCCCGTATTGACAGTGAATTCCATGCGCACTTCTGCGCCTTCGTCCAATGTGCAAATCACGTGCTCAGGGTTGAGCACATGAATGTCCGCTGTCTGCTGAATGTCGCCAGCGCGCACCACGCCAGGGCCTTCCTTGCGAAGGCTCACCCGCTTGGGGCCTTCCGCATGCATGGCCAAGGCAATTTCCTTGATGTTCAAGACAATGTCGGTCACGTCTTCGCGCACACCGGCGATGGATGAGAACTCATGCAACACGCCGTCAATCTGCACCGAAGAAACTGCCGCACCCTGAAGTGACGACAGAAGGATGCGCCGCAACGCATTGCCAAGGGTCGTGCCAAAGCCCCGCTCTAAAGGCTCAGCCACCATTGTGGCAACCTTCCGGCGTTCGCGGCCCGGCTGAATGTCGAGCTTGGTTGGGCGGATGAGTTCCTGCCAATTCTTTTGATTTACATGCATTTTGCTATCCCGTGGATTTCCCGGATGAACAACAATATGCTCCCCGGTTCTCGGCCTCTTTTACCGGGCTCCCTTGCGGGGAACCCATCACTAACCCGTTAGACGCGGCGCCGCTTTGGTGGGCGGCAGCCATTGTGCGGAATGGGTGTCACATCGCGAATGGACGTCACCTGAAGGCCACAGGCCTGCAAGGCACGCAAAGCTGATTCACGGCCCGAACCCGGACCCGTGACTTCAACTTCCACCGTCCGCATGCCATGCTCCATGGCGGCGCGCGCAACCTGTTCGCCAGCCATCTGTGCAGCATAGGGAGTTGATTTACGTGACCCCTTGAAGCCCAGCTTGCCAGCCGAGGCCCAGACAATGGTGTTGCCCTGAACATCGGTAATGGTGATCATTGTGTTGTTGAACGATGAATTGACGTGAACCACGCCAGACGAGATATTCTTGCGCTCTTTGCGGCGCGGACGTGCTGCTTCTTTAGCCATGATCTAAGCCCTTACTTCTTCTTGCCGGCGATGGCCTTAGCGGGGCCCTTGCGTGTACGTGCGTTGGTGTGGGTGCGCTGGCCGCGAACCGGCAGCCCTTTGCGGTGGCGCGTGCCACGGTAGCAGCCGAGATCAACTAAACGCTTGATATTGATGGAAACTTCACGACGAAGATCGCCTTCCACCACATAATCGCGGTCAATCACTTCGCGGATTGCCAAAACCTCGGCATCGCTCAGTTCATTCACCCGCTTGGAATGAGGTATCTTAACCTTGTCCATGATTTCGACCGCATTAACCGGGCCGATTCCATGGATATAACGCAGCGCAATAACGGCGCGTTTATTGGTTGGTATATTTACGCCTGCAATACGGGCCACTCTTTTTCTCCTAAGCTTTCCAAGGACTTAACCAGTCCAAGGGCGCATTTTCGTTGTAGTCTCACCTGACGCTTCAATAGCACAAAGCCACGCTCTGGGAGGTTTCCCTCCCCAAGCCAGCTCTTATGCAGACCAAGATAGTGCGGTTCATTAGGCTGGAATCGCTTACGCGTCAACCTGATTGACCTACAAAATTAGCCCTCTATCCCATCAAGTATGCGTCCGATCGAGGCAGTCACCATTTTGATGTCTGCCATGCCGTCCACACTGTGCAAATTGCCCCGTTTGGCGTAGTAACTTACCAGCGGTGCCGTCTGCTCGTTGTATACCTTCAGGCGGTCTCTCACCGTCTTTTCGTTGTCGTCGGCGCGGCGGATGAACTCGGTTCCCCCGCACACATCGCAAACCCCGTCAACCTTTGGCCTGGCAAAGCTGTCGTGATAGCCCGTGCCGCACTTGGCGCAGGTGAAGCGGCCAGAAATACGCTTCACCAGTTCTTCGTCCTCGACCTTCATTTCAATCACGGCGTCAAGCTTTTGTCCGCGCTTCGCTAACATTGAATCCAGGGCCTCGGCCTGCGCCGGCGTTCTGGGAAACCCGTCGAACACCACGCCCTTCTTGACGTCGGGCTGGTCCATCCGCTCAGCCACGACTGCCAGAATGACCTCATCGGACACCAGATCGCCGCGATCCATGATCGCTTTGGCTTTAAGTCCCATATCACTTCCCGCAGCAACGGCCGCCCGCAGCATGTCGCCGGTTGAAAGCTGTTTTAGCCCGTGGGATTCTTCCAGAACCTTGGCTTGCGTACCCTTACCGGCGCCCGGAGGTCCGAGAAGAATGATGTTCATTTCCGGCTGCCGCGCAGCTTCGATTTCTTGATCAAACCTTCATACTGCTGGGCATAGAGATGGCCTTGCAATTGCGCCACCGTATCCATGGTGACACTCACGACGATGAGCAGCGAGGTGCCGCCGAAATAGAACGGCACACCGGAATAGCCGATGAGCAGTTCTGGCAGCAAACACACTACCGAAAGATACAACCCGCCAATGACCGTAATGCGTGTCAACACGTAATCGAGATATTCAGCCGTGCGTTCGCCTGGGCGGATACCCGGAACAAAGCCGCCATATTTCTTAAGGTTCTCAGCCGTTTCCTTGGGATTGAACATGATCGAGGTATAGAAGAACGCGAAAAAGACAATCAGCATCACATAGAGAATAAGAAACAGCGGTTTGCCGTGGCCAAGCAGGGAAGTGATTGAAATCAGCCAGTCAGGCCCATTGCCTGCGCTGAAATTTGCAACCGTAATTGGCAGCAGCAAAAGTGATGAGGCAAAGATCGGCGGAATAACGCCTGCCGTATTCAATTTGAGCGGCAAGTGCGAACTGTCGCCCTGGAACATTTTCTGGCCGACCTGGCGCTTCGGATATTGAATGAGAAGGCGCCGCTGGGCCCGCTCAAATAACACGATAAAGGCTACAACAGCGAGCGCCATGACCATGATGCCAAGCACAAGGAAGGTGGACATCTGCCCCGTCCGGCCCAGTTCCAGCATGGCCGCAATGCCGCTTGGGAGGCCAGCGACAATGCCGGAGAAAATAATCAGCGAAATACCGTTGCCGATGCCGCGTGAAGTGATCTGCTCACCCAGCCACATTAGAAACACGGTGCCGCCCGTCAATGTAATGACCGTACTCGCGCGAAAGAACATGCCGGGATCGGTCACAAGCGTCCCCTGCCCCTCAAGCCCGATGGCAATGCCATAGGCCTGCAACGCAGCCAGAACTACCGTGCCGTAGCGCGTATACTGGTTCATTTTCTTGCGGCCGGATTCACCCTCCTTCTTGAGCGCCTCAAGGTGGGGCGAAACCGTTGTCATCAGTTGAATGATAATTGATGCCGAAATATAGGGCATGATGTTGAGAGCAAAAATTGCCATGCGGCCAAGTGCACCGCCTGCCATGCCGTTCACCCAGCCTAGAATGCCCGCCGTATTTTGGGCCGCAAATTTTGCCAGCTGGACGGTGTCAATACCGGGAATGGGAATGTAGGTGCCGAGGCGATAAACGACGAGGGCAGCCAAGGTGAACCAGATGCGGCTCTTCAAATCCTCGGATTTGGCCAATGCCCCGAAATTCAGGTTTGCCGCAAGTTGTTCAGCTGCCGATGCCATGTCGTATCCTTGAGCTTTGGTTACAAGCTCCCTATGTGGGGTGGCCAGTTAACCCGTGCAACCTTACTTTGCTTCCGCAGGCGCCTCGACTGGACGCAATACCTTGACACTGCCGCCAGCCTTTTCAACCGCGGCAATGGCCCCCTTTGTGGCGTAAAACACCTCAAAAGCGAGCTTTGATTTGAACTCGCCCTTGGCTAACAGGCGTACCCCGCCGAGGGGGCGTGAAATAACGCCGGCAGCGATCAGGCTCGCCGCTGTAACGGCGGCCTTGCTATCGAGCTTCTTGGCATCAATGGCCGCCTGGACAGTTTGAAGATTAACCTCGTTATAGGAAACCAGGTTCGGCTTGTTGAAGCCGCGCTTTGGCAAACGTCGGTAAATTGGCATCTGTCCGCCTTCAAAGCCGGCTTTAGCGCCGCCCTTGCGTGCCGTTTGGCCCTTGCCGCCGCGACCAGCAGTCTTGCCAAGGCCTGAACCTAGGCCACGGCCCACGCGTTTGCGGATTTTGCGGGCACCGGCATTATCGGCAATTTCATTAAGCTTCATTGTCGTATTCCTTAAACCTATTCGACCACGCGAACCAGATGCAAAACCTTGGCAATCATGCCGCGAACCGCAGGCGTGTCATTGAGCGTTGAACGCCGGTTGATCTTGTTGAGGCCGAGGCCAACCAATGTGGCGCGCTGGTCAGCCGGACGCCGCTGCGGGCTGGCGAACTGCATAACCGTTACTGTCTTTGCTGCTGGGGCTTTGGCCATAATTTTTGATCCTCGACTTATTCTACTGCTGCATCAGGGTCACGGCGACGCAACACATCGCTCACCTTTTTGCCGCGGCGCGCCGCCACCGAACGGGGGCTCGTCTGCTTCTTCAAGGCGTCAAATGTTGCACGTACCATGTTATAGGGGTTCGATGAACCCTTGGACTTGGCCACAACATCGGCGACGCCTACCGATTCGAATACGGCGCGCATCGGACCACCTGCAATGATGCCGGTGCCGGGAGGTGCGGCACGTAAAGTAACTTTGCCTGCGCCCCAACGTCCGTCAATGTCATGATGCAAAGTGCGGCCCTCGCGCAAAGGCACACGAATGAGCGTGCGCTTGGCGCCTTCCGTTGCCTTGCGAACGGCTTCCGGCACTTCCCGCGCCTTGCCATGCCCAAAGCCAACGCGGCCCTTCTGGTCGCCCACAACCACAAGCGCTGCAAAGCCGAAGCGCTTGCCGCCCTTCACAACCTTCGCAACACGATTGATGTGCACGAGTTTGTCGAGGAACTCGCTGTCGCGCTCCTCGCGGTTGTCCCTGCGATCTCCGCCCCGTTCGCTACGTTCTTTAGCCATGTGTTATCTGCCTGTTCGCCACTGATCGGATTAGAAATTCAGTCCACATTCGCGCGCCGCTTCCGCCAGCGCTTTGACACGCCCGTGGAAAATATAGCCGCCGCGATCGAAGACCACGTTCTTGATGCCTGCCTTGAGGGCGCGCTCGGCCACAAGCTTGCCAATTTGGCTCGCTGCCGCTATGTCCGCACCTGTTTTCTTGGCCGACTTGAAACCTTCTTCCAACGTTGATGCCGAAGCGACGGTTACGCCCTTCGTATCATCGATGATCTGTGCATAAATGTTCTTGCTCGAACGGAATACGGAAAGCCGCGGGCGCAAATTGCCGCGCGCTGCCAGTGTCTTGCGGACACGAATGGTTCGCCGTTTGAGGGGAGTGATTTTCGTAGCCATTTATACCACCAATTACTTCTTCTTGCCTTCCTTGCGGAAGATATATTCGCCTGTGTATTTGACACCTTTGCCCTTGTAGGGCTCGGGGCCGCGATATTCACGGATTTCAGCCGCAATCTGGCCGACCCGTTGTTTGTCAATGCCGCTGATCACGATTTCAGTGGGCTTCGGCACCTTGATCTCGATTCCTGCCGGAACGTTGAAAGCCACGTCGTGGCTGTAACCCAGGTTCAGTTGCAGTACCTTGCCGTTAAGCGCCGCACGGTAGCCAACGCCGCTGATTTCCAAGGACTTGGAATAACCAACCGTCACACCCGTTACCAAATTGGCAACGAGGGTGCGTGACATGCCCCACGAGGAGCGCGCCAGCTTGGACTTGTCCTTCGGATCAACCTTGATCCCGCCAGGCTCCAACTTGGCCAGGACCTGATCATTCAGCACCACTTTCAACTCGCCTTTTGGCCCCTTCACGGAAACCACCTGGCCGTTCACCGACGCTGTTACACCAGCTGGAACTTGAACTGCTTTTTTACCGATACGAGACATTGCAACGTTCCTTAGAATACCGTGCAGAGAACTTCGCCACCCACATTCTGGGTACGAGCATCTGCATCAGACATAACGCCCTTCGGCGTTGACAGAATGGAAATTCCCATGCCGTTGAAAACGGTTGGAAGCGTGTCAACCGAAGCATAAACCCGGCGGCCCGGCTTCGATACGCGCTGGAGTTCGCGGATAACCGGCGCACCATCGAAATACTTCAATTCGATTTCGATTTCGGCTTTGCCCGAGCCCTGCTGCACCGTGGCAAAGCCGCGGATAAAGCCTTCGTGCTGAAGCACTTCAAGCACGCGCTCGCGCAGCCGCGATGCCGGTGAAGACACCTTGGACTTGCCGCGTTCCTGCGCATTGCGGATGCGGGTCAGCAAATCGCCGATCGGATCACTTGCACTCATATCTCAGTCTCCTTGTCCGTCCGTTCGCCCTACCAGCTCGACTTGACCATGCCAGGAACCATGCCTTGGTTAGCCAATTCACGAAGAGCCAGACGTGACACTTTCAATTTCCTGTAGAACGCCCGCGGCCTGCCGGTAATTTCGCAGCGGTTGCGAATGCGGTTCTTGGCCGAATTGCGCGGCATTGCGGCAAGCTTGATCTGGGCCGTGAAACGCTCTTCCATCGAGATCTTCTTGTCCTGCGTAATCGCTTTCAGGCGCTTGCGCTTGGCCGCGAATTGCTTCACCAGCCGCCTGCGTTTTTCGTTCTTCTCTACCGAGCTCGTTTTTGCCATATGGGCTTCCTCAGTGGTCCAGTTTGTTCTTAGGCAGCTTTGCGTGTGCTGCGGCGGAACGGGAAATTAAATGCGTCAATCAGGGCACGGGCTTCATCGTCCGTGCGGGCCGATGTACAAATCACGATGTCGAGACCCCAAATCCGGTCAATCTTGTCATAATCGATTTCCGGGAAAATCAGGTGCTCCTTGATGCCCAGGGCATAGTTGCCACGGCCATCAAAGCTGCGGTCGGAAAGGCCGCGAAAGTCACGTACACGTGGCAACGCGATAGTGATGAGCCTGTCTAGGAACTCATACATCCGCACCTTGCGCAGCGTTACCTTGGCTCCGATTGCCAGGTTCTCGCGAATCTTGAACTGGGCAATGGCCTTTTTCGACTTCGTAATGACCACCTTCTGGCCGGCAATCTTCTCAAGTTCGGCGGCAGCAACCTGCACCAGCTTAGAATCCTGAGTAGCCTCGCCAATGCCCATGTTGAGCACAATCTTGGTCACCTTCGGCACTTCCATCACGTTCTTGTAGCCGAATTGTTCAATCAGCTTTGGCCGGATCACCTCGTCATAGTGTTGGCGAAGGCGCGGCACATAGCCTTCCGGCAGCTTGGCAACCTTGCCAGACGGCCTTTCAGCAGCTTCTGCTTTCTTCGGGGCCTTGGCCTGCTTTGCAGGCTTTGCCTTGACTTCTTTTTCGTCAGCCATCGATGACCTCCCCAGAGCGCTTGGCAAAACGTACTTTCTTGCCATCGCCGAGTGTCTTGTAGCCTACGCGGGTTGGCTTCCCGTCCTTGGGATCGCGCAGGGCCAGGTTGGAAATTTGTATCGGCATGTCCTTGTTGACAATGCCGCCTTCTTGACTTGCTGTTTGCCGCGTATGCCTACGCGACACGTTGATGCCGCCGACCACAGCTCGGTTCTCGGCAGGATTCACGCGGACAACTTCGCCCTGCTTGCCCTTGTCCTTGCCCGTAATGACGACAACCTTGTCGCCCTTCCTGATTTTAAATTTCGCCGACATCACAATACCTCCGGCGCCAGAGAAATGATTTTCATTTGGTTCTTGCCGCGCAGTTCACGGGGCACCGGCCCGAAAATGCGCGTGCCCACGGGCTCGCCCTGGGGGTTGATCAGAACCGCCGCATTGCGGTCAAAGCGGATGGTGGAGCCATCGGCGCGGCGAATGTCCTTTGCCGTGCGCACCACGATAGCCTTCATCACGCTACCCTTCTTCACGCGTCCGCGTGGAATGGCTTCCTTGACCGAGACAACGATCACATCGCCAATCGAGGCATAGCGCCGCTTGGAGCCGCCGAGCACCTTGATGCATTGCACGCGCCTGGCGCCGGAATTGTCGGCGACATCGAGGTTAGTTTCTTGCTGGATCATAAGATCACCTGTTTACCTGGAGCACGGACTGCCCGCTTGTCCTTTGCTTATGCTTGGCCAGCAGCCACTTTTTCGAGAAGCGTCCAGCGCTTCTGCTTCGAAAGTGGCCGAGTTTCTTCGATGCGCACAACATCGCCCGTCTTGGCGGTGTTGCCCTCATCATGGGCATGATACTTCTTGGAAAGACGCACGGTTTTTTTCAAAACCGGATGGCGCAGGCGGCGTTCGACCTTGACCACGATGGTCTTGTCGTTCTTGTCGCTCACTACCACGCCTTCGAGAACGCGTTTCGGCATCTTCTATTCTCCTACTTCGCCGCAGAGGCCAATGACTGCACCGTCTTGAGACGGGCGATGTCACGGCGAATCTGCCTGATACGCGATGTGTTTTCGACTTGGCCGGAAGCCCTCTGGAAGCGCATGTTGAACTGCTCCTTCTTGAGCTTCAGGACTTCGTCCTTTACCTGGTCCGGGGTCATGACTTTGACGTCACTCATTTTCATCTTTCAAGGCTCCCCTTATTCGCCAAGGCGCGCAACAAAGCGCGTCTTGATTGGAAGTTTTGCCGCTGCCAGCAGCAGCGAATGCTCGGCAACCGTCTTCGGCACGCCGTCCACTTCAAAAATCACGCGGCCTGGCTTGACCCGCGCTGCCCAGTATTCGGTCGATCCCTTGCCTGAACCCATACGAACTTCCGCTGGTTTCTTCGACACGGGAACGTCCGGGAACACGCGGATCCAGATGCGGCCGGCACGCTTCATGCCACGCGCCAGTGCACGGCGCGCCGCTTCGATCTGGCGGGCGGTCAGGCGGTCAGGCTCCGTTGCCTTCAATCCAAAAGCGCCGAAATCAAGCGTGTTGCAGCTTGTCGACTTGCCATGGATACGGCCCTTGTGGGCCTTCCGGAACTTTGTTTTCTTTGGTTGCAACATAGTAGCTTACCTCAAACCTCAGTTCGCGCCGTCACGGTCGCGGCGAGGACGTTGTCCACTGTCAGGCGTTTCAGCCATGCGCTTGTCCTGCGCCATCGGATCATGCTCAAGGATTTCACCCTTGAAGATCCAGACCTTCACACCATTGGTGCCGTAGGCCGTGTGGGCCGTCGCAACACCGTAATCAATATCTGCACGCAGCGTGTGCAGGGGAACGCGTCCCTCGCGGTACCACTCAACGCGGGCAATTTCCGCCCCGCCAAGACGGCCCGAACAGGTAATCTTGATGCCTTCCGCACCCATGCGTTGGGCCGACTGCACCGAACGCTTCATCGCCCGGCGGAACGCCACGCGGCGTTCGAGCTGCTGTGCAATGCTCTCGGCAACAAGTGTTGCGTCAACTTCCGGCTTCCTGATTTCAACGATGTTCAGATGAACTTCTGAACCCGTCATGTCGGCAACCTTCTTGCGCAGCTTTTCGATGTCAGCGCCCTTCTTGCCGATCACCACGCCCGGACGGGCCGAGTAAATCGTCACCCGGCACTTCTTGTGCGGACGCTCGATCAGAACCTTGGCAACGCCAGCCTGCTTGAGCTCGGTCTTGAGATAGCTGCGGATGCCCATGTCTTCGTGCAGGAGCTTTCCATATTCCCGGCTGTTCGCATACCAGCGCGAGTCCCAGGTCCGGTTAATGCCCAGACGCAGACCAATCGGATTGACTTTCTGACCCATTAAGCGGCCTCCTTCACTTCGCGAACAATGATCGTCAGTTCGCTGAAGAATTTCTCGATTCTGCCAACGCGGCCACGGGCGCCTGGCATAAAGCGCTTCATCACCAAATTCTTGCCAACCCAAGCTTCGGCCACAACGAGATTGTTGATGTCGAGGTCATGGTTGTTTTCGGCATTCGCAATGGCTGACTCGAGCGTCTTCTTCACGTCTTTCGCAATGCGGCGGCGTGAGAAGGTGAGTTCGGCCAAAGCCTTGGACGCGGTCATGCCACGGATAATGGTGGCCAACTCGTTCAATTTGCGCGGGCTGATGCGGATAGACCGGGTCACGGCCTTTGCCTCATTGTCAGCGAGCGAGCGTTTTCTTACTGGTTTGCTCATGGTGTTGGAGCCTTCGTTGCTTTCTTGTCTGCTGCCGAGTGGGCCCGGAACGTCCGTGTCGGTGCGAATTCACCAAGCTTGTGCCCAACCATTTCTTCCGAAATGTTTACGGGAATGAACTTGTTGCCGTTGTGTACCTGGAACGTAAGTCCCACGAACTGCGGCAGAATTGTCGAGCGGCGGCTCCATGTCTTGATCGCTGAATGACGGCCGGCTGCGCGCGCAACATCAGCCTTCTTCAGAATATATCCGTCTACAAATGGGCCTTTCCAGGACGAACGTGCCACGGGCTACCTCTTACTGCGATTTCTTGCGATCGTGGCGGCTGCGCACGATGAACTTGTTGGTTGACTTGTTGGAACGGGTCTTCTTGCCCTTTGTCGGCTTGCCCCAGGGTGTTGCCCAGTGCTTGCCGCCATTGGTACGGCCGCCGTTTGGATGGTCGACGGGGTTGCGTGCAATACCACGCGAAACCGAACGTGCACCCTTCCACCGGGCGCGACCGGCCTTGCCGATCACTTCATTGATATGGTCCGGATTGGAAACCGCGCCAACCGTCGCCATGCAGGCGGCATCTACCATGCGGGTTTCGCCGGACTTGAGCTTGAGAAGTGCAAATCCCTGATCGCGGCCAGCAACCATGGCATAGGTGCCAGCAGAGCGCGCCAGTGAACCACCCTTGCCGGGCTTGGTTTCCACGTTGTGGACAATCGTGCCCACCGGCATGGCGCCCAGTGGCATGGCATTGCCGGGCTTCACGTCAACCGATTGACCGGAAACAACCTGATCACCAACCGCCAAACGCTGCGGCGCCAGAATGTAGGAAAGCTCGCCATCGGCATACTTGATCAGGGCGATGAATGCCGTCCGGTTCGGATCATACTCAACCCGCTCTACCGTAGCGGCAACATCAAACTTCGCGCGGCGGAAATCCACCAGACGGTAAGCCGTCTTGTGGCCGCCACCCTTGCGCCGCGAGGTAATGCGGCCCGTGTTGCCACGGCCGCCATTCTTGTTCTGGCCTTCCACGAGGGCCTTGACCGGGCCGCCCTTCCACAATTGGCTGCGGTCCACCTGGATGAGGTGGCGGCGGCCTGGACTAGTCGGTTTGAATGTTTTGAGAGCCATTTTCTATCTCACCACTCAGAGGCCAGTTGTCACATCAAGCCGCTGACCTTCTTCGAGGGTCACATAGGCGCGCTTGACATCGCTCAAGGTGGCAAGCTGGCCCTTGAAACGGCGCTGCTTGCCCTTGCGGATTAAAGTATTCACAGATTTAACCTTCACGCCAAAAAGCCCTTCAATGGCCTTCTTGATCGCAGGCTTCGTCGCATCCCGCGCCACGTTGAACACAATCTGGTTGTGCTCGGAAACCAGGGTTCCCTTTTCCGTGATCGCAGGACTGCGAATGATATTGTAAAAATGTTCTTTGCTCATTTGAAGCGCGCCTCCAGGGCTTCGACGGCAGCTTTGGTCAGAACCAAATTCTTCCGGCGCAGGATGTCGTAGACATTGATGCCCTGCACTGGCAGCACATCAATGTTGGGAATGTTGCGGGCCGCGCTGGCGAAACCTTCGTTCAGCGTTGCGCCGTCAATGATCAGCGCATTCACCCAGCCAAGCTTTGCAAAAGCCGCCTGAATGAACTTCGTCTTGGCTTCCTTCACTTCGGCCTTGTCGATGATGATGATCTCGGAAGCCTTGGCCTTGGTCGAAAGTGCATGGCGCAAACCAAGGGCGCGGACCTTCTTGTTCAGCGTGGTTTCATGGCTGCGGAAACGGGGACCGAAGGCCTTGCCGCCGCCCACGAAAATGCCAGCCTTGCGCGAACCGTGCCGAGCCGTGCCGCCACCTTTTTGGTTGCCCAGCTTCTTTGTCGTGCGGTTGATTTCACCGCGCGACTTGGCCTGATGGGTGCCCTGTTGGCGCTTGTTGAGCTGCCACTGGATAACCCGGTGAATAATGTCAACGCGAGGCTCAAGACCGAAAATATGGTCCGCCAGCTCAACCGAGCCTGCCTTTTTTGCGTCAATTGTTTGAACGTCGGCTTTCATCTGAGCCTTACTCCTTCACAGCTTCTGGCGCTGCGGCAGCCACAGCAACCGGGGCCTTGAAGGCGCCGGGCTTTGGAGCCGCATCTGGAAGCTTGCGCTTAACTGCGTCACGAACCGAAACCCAGCCGCCTTTGCCGCCGGGAACTGAGCCCTTCAGCATGATGAGGCCGCGATCCTTGTCGGTGCGAACAACAACGATGTTCTGTGTTGTAACCGTTTCCGAACCTAGATGACCGGGCATCTTCTTGTTCTTGAACACCTTGCCCGGATCCTGACGGTTACCCGTCGAACCGATTGAGCGGTGGCTCACCGAAACACCGTGCGTGGCGCGAAGCCCGCTGAAATTCCAGCGCTTCATGCCGCCCTGAAAGCCCTTGCCGAGCGAAGTACCGGTCACATCGACGAACTGTCCGGCCACGAAGTGATCAACCGTCACTTCCGAACCAACCGGCATCGTGTTGTCGGGGCTCACGCGGAACTCCTGCAACTTGCGCTTGGGTTCCACCTTGGCAGCCGCAAAGTGACCGCGCTCAGCTTTCGACAGGCGCTTGATCTTTGCAACGCCAACACCCAGCTGAACCGCTGTGTAGCCGTGCTTTTCATTCGTCTTTTGCGCAACAACTTGGCAATTGTCCACCTTCAACACGGTAACTGGAACAACTGTTCCTTCTTCCGTGTAGATCCGTGTCATTCCCAGTTTTACGGCGATGAGGCCAGAACGCATCGCTACTCTCCTAATGCCCGCCTTAGAGCTTGATTTCAACATCAACACCTGCAGCCAGGTCGAGCTTCATCAAAGCATCGACTGTCTGCGGGGTTGGATCGACTATGTCTAACAGACGACGGTGCGTCCGCATCTCGAACTGTTCACGGCTCTTCTTGTCAACGTGCGGCGAGCGGTTCACGGTGAACTTCTCGATACGTGTTGGCAGGGGAACGGGCCCACGCACTTGTGCGCCCGTACGTTTTGCCGTGTTCACGATCTCGCGCGTTGACGTATCGAGAATGCGATGGTCATACGCTTTGAGACGGATACGGATGTTTTGTCGTTGCATCTTCGTAACCTGCCCTATTCAGTAATCTTGGCTACAACGCCGGCACCGACGGTACGTCCGCCTTCACGGATGGCGAAGCGCAGCTTCTCCTCCATGGCGATCGGCGTGATCAGTTCGACGTCAAAGGCTATGTTGTCGCCCGGCATCACCATTTCCG